>JAICIT010000201.1 GCA_025960445.1 Bradyrhizobium sp.
CCCGAGCGCAGCAAAGAACGGCACCTTGCTCACGGACTCCCAGGTTTTCAGGAAATTGTCGCGACGGGTCTGGGCGGCAAAACCGGTTGCGAGAATGCCGGTCCAGAGGCCGAACACGCCGAGGCCGCAGATCATCACAACAGCCGCGACCAACCGCCCGAGTGGCGTGATCGGCACCACATCGCCGTAACCCACGGTGGTCAAAGTCACAACCGCCCACCACAACGCTGCCGGCACGCTTCCGAACGTGGCAGGCTGCACGTCGCGCTCCAGGTAGTATGCCGCGACCGAGGCGAGAAACAGTACCATCAGCAAGATCACCAGCACGCTCAGCAGCGGCCCCGACTCCTGCACAAGAACTCGGCGTAGCTGCCGCAATCCCGGCACGCCGGGTACCACCTTCAGGACCCAGAACACGCTGAGTAGCCATGCCGTTTTTGGGTCAGCCCCAAACGCGAGCGCGACCGGTATTGCCAATGCGCCGATGGCGTCGACCAGTCCGCGCCCGGACAACGCATAACTCAGACCGCGCCCGGCAAGGCGAGCACTGCGAAGCCGGACGACCCATTCGAACACAAAGAAAACCAGACATGCCCACAGCACCGCATTGACCCAGCCGGGTGCAGCCGCATAAGCCGGCTCGTCCGTGAGCACGAGTATCATGATGATGCCGGCCGTCACCGCCACGTAGCCCGCGGCGGTCATATTGCGTCCGGCCATGGCGGCCATCAGTTGCGCCAGACCAGGAAAGGCGAGCGGCTTCGTCATCGGGAGGTGAGCCCGTACTTAAAAAACGTGGGGCGCGCGGTCATTGTTCGTCCCCAACCTGCCCAACAGAGGCGAGATCGTCAACGACATGCGAAAAACAGAGTTATCGGCGGGGTCCCCGCGACGGCGAGCCGGCCCCGAGCTCGGCCGACACCCAGCCCACGGGAATTTTTCGGTCGGGATCGGGATAGAATACCGGACAAATGGTCGCCCTTTGGCCGTATATCAAATGCTCACGCTGACACTATTATGACCCATTATAGCGGGTGCGCACTGCAACAAGACCCGTGAGCCATTCACTCCTTAAAGTTGGTTGGACCTAATGGATACCTCACATCTCTCAGAACACGCCGGCACCGCCAGCGCCCTGTTCGCGTCCGTTTTCGTCGTTGCGACCAGCACAATGCGCACGATGATCCCGCTTCGCCTGTTCGGCATTCTCTCCAACATCGTCTTTATCGCGTCCGCGATCCCGAGCCGGAGCTATCTTGTCATCGTCGTGCAGTCCCTGGTGTTGGTGCTTAATTCCTACCGGCTGCACCAGATGCTTCAGCTGGTGCGCGACGTAAAAAAATCGGTCAACAGCGATTTATCGCTGGAATGGCTGAAGCCGTTCATGACCGAGCGCAAATGCGCGGCCGGGGACGTGTTGTTCTACAAGGACGAGAAGGCCGAGGACATGTTTTACATTGTCAGTGGCCGGTTCAGGTTGGTCGAGTCCGGAATCGAATTTCCCATCGGCGCCATCGTCGGCGAATTTGGCATGCTGTCGCCGTCGAACGCGCGGACACAAACGCTGGAGTGCGTCGAACCCGGCGTGATCCTCAGTGTCAGCTATAGCAAGGTCGAGGAGCTCTACGTTCAGAACCCGGCCTTCGGCTTCTACTTCCTGCGCCTCACCAGCGCCCGGCTGTTTCAGAACATCGAGAAGCTCGAGCAGCGGCTCGCGCAGCAGACCGCCGCCGCGCCGATATCGGCTGCGCCGAATCCCGCTTGATTAACCGGACGCAGAAATTGGGAAGCTTCCTCTCCTCAATACGCTACCTGCTCGCCGATTTCATTGGCGAGGAAGACGCTGCGCCGCCTTTCCTGCCTGAGGGTTTGCCGGAAGCGGTTGTGTCGGAGGTCAGTGACGGCATTCATCTGCTGATGGATTATCAAGGATCGAGTTACGCGCAGCTCTATGTGGATCGGGTACGTCGCTTCGTGGGGCGGCGCGGCGTGGATGACAACATGCTCGGAGAAATCGCCCGGCTGATGGCTCTGCGCATGAGTTATGAAGATCCGATTCGGATCGCACAGCAGAAGCTCGCTGAATTCGAAAGGGCGGCCGGCGACCCGCGTGCTCCATCCGCCGAAATCATGCGCTTGAAATTCCGCCTCGATGAGTTGATCGGCGCGCTCCCAACCGCGGTCGCCCAGCCAGTGCTCGATGTGCTCGAATGGATCGGCTGGACACACCGGCCGGTGGCGATCCGCTTCAGCACCAAGACACCGTGGGGCGTTCGCCGTTTGAGGATCGAGGCCTCGTTGCGGCGGTGGCGGCGGTTCTCCGGGCGATTCAAAAACGAGCACGCCTGGGTCGAACGCTGGCTGCACATGATCAGCCGCAGCCTGGAAAAGCAGCCAAGGGCGGCCTCCGCCATCGTGCAAACCGCGACCATGATCAAGGGCTACGGCGACCCGTACCGCCAGGGGCTGGCCGATTGGCACGCGATCATAAATGGTCTGGCCAAGCCGACGTTCGATGGCGTGCTGCCGTTGGCCGATCTTGCGGGCGCGATAGCCGAGGCGCGTGCCGCCGCTATGCCCGATCCGCGGCAGGTCGCGCTCAAGCGTTGCATTGCGGAGATCAGAACGAGGGCGCTTGCGTCCGCCAACGTCGCGGCGGAATAGTCGGCGGTCACGGTCAGGCGCTTTGCGCTGTCTTTACGATCACCACATTGTCCTCGTGGCCGGCGTGGCGCTTCAGGTGAGCGCGTCGTAGCCCGATTTCGTCGCGCACAAACTGGTAGCCGAGCTTGAACGTGTCCAGCCCGTCAGTGCTGATGGTGCCGTCGCGCAGTCCGACCACCGCGCCGCGAAGGATTTCCTCGAGCTCGTCCTGCAGCGCTTCGAGGGCGTCGAGCGAATTCGCGTGCTCGATGCGCTCGCCGACATCGAGAATGGCCGTGGCGAGTTGGCCGGCCTTCTCCGGCGCGACCCGGGTAATCTTGGTGTAGATGCCGGCAAAGATGGAGCCGATGACGCTGAGCGCGGCGGCGGCGAGATACAGCAGGTCGCTGTAGCGGTCCATGAACGATTTGGTATCGTCATTGATATATTCGGCAGCTCCGGGGTGCGCGACGATGAACGCGTCCTTGTCGGTGTCCGCCGGTTCAATCCTCGATCCGAAGCCGTGCTCGAGCGCGAGCTCGGTCTTGTTTTCGTAGATCGCGCGGGCGAGATCTCCCGCGGTGGTCGGCGTCATTTTTGACTGCGCGACCAGCAACCACTGCAGTCCGATCGTGTCGAGATCGTCATCGGGAATTGCCGGCGAGGATGACAGCATGCCGGTCGGCAGCGTCTCCTCCGAAATCCAGGGATTTCGTCGCGCCAGCGCTTTTGTTTCATCGATCGCGTTTACGGTGAAGCCGCCATGCCTTGCGTATTGTTCGAAGCGCTTGTCCTTCATCAGCGTCGAGGCGTGCGCGATCGCAATGGCCGCGCCGTAACCGTTCGGGCTGAACAGCTTGTCCAGGCTCGAATTCGACGGCACCACTTGAACTCGCGAATTGCCGTCGGGCCCCTCTGATATTTCGAGCGCGTTGCGGACAAACGCCGCATTGTTCTCGCCGTCGGCCAGCACGGCAATCTTCTTTTTCCTCAACTCGGCAAGCGATTTGATCTTCTTGCTGCCCGGACTGATCAGCAGCAGCACATCATGCTCGAGGATAGCCAGTGCCCGGGCGCGCGGCGGCACTTTTGCGTCGCTGCGCAGCATCGCCAGGTCGGCCTGCCTGTGGTCGAATGCGGCGAGCGCCTTGGCGGAATCGGAATGGTCAACGATCTTGAGACGCAGCCGCGAGTTGGTGCTCTTGAGCACCGCGGCAAGCTTGCCGGCAAAACGAGCCTCGAGGCTGTTGCCGTCACCGACCGCGAATACCAGCGTCTCGGAATTCCTCAGCCAGCTGCGACCGCCCCATGCCACCGTCGCCACCGTGAGAATCAGTGTCAGTCCGGCAAACAACAGCACCTGCCGGCGATTGCTTCTGACCACCTGAGATCGCGCGGGCGGCTTATCCGCATTCGGCGGCGGGACGTCAGCACTCATGGCTTTTACCCAACCGTGATCGGGAGATTTCCCAGCCTGACCGCGCCGCGGACCGCTCACCGACTTTGTAAATATCTAAAAAAGAACGATAATATTCCTATTGCCTGATGATATCCGTCCCCATGCGGATTGCAAATCGTCCGCTTCGGTAACCCTACCGCCGGCGCAGGTTCGTTTCCGGCCATATCGCCGTAACATCACACATGCTGTTTTTTGAGTTCCCCAACGTGCATTCTGGACCGGGAGATGTCATAAAAGGCGAATACCGGGCGCAATGCTCGGAGTTCCAGAAGAAGTCGCGCTGAACGCCGCCACCTCTTTCGTACCCCCGATCACCTGCAGCGAGGCGTCAGCTTGTTGTTTTACCCGATCTCGTCAGTTCCGGTTGCTGCGCTGGTCGGATGGATGTTGCTTCTGACTTTCAAGCACATCATCGCCGACTTCGTTTTGCAAAGCTCGTGGATGGCAATCGGCAAGGACCAGAAGACCGGCTGGGCACTGCCGTTGTTGGCGCATTGCCTCGTGCATTTTGCGGTGGCAATGACGCTGATCCTGATCGTCGCGCCGCGGTTCTGGTTTGTCGCGTTCATCGATTTCGCGATCCACATTACCGTCGATCGCGCCAAGGGATTTTGCGCCGCCACCTTCGGCGTGACGCAGGAGAACAAGAACCCGTGGTTCTGGACGCTGATCGGCATCGACCAGGCGCTGCATCATCTGACCGATTTTGGACTGTCGATCTTCATGGCCGCGAACCCTTGATCTCGCCGGGTTCAGGAGTTGCATCCTGGATCAAGATGCTCAGCCGATCCGGCCCGACACGCCGCTCGATCGTGCGCCAGCCCAACCTTTCGTAAAAGCCAGAACGACGCGGTCGCGCGCACAGATACGTCCGCCCGAACCCGAGCGCGAAACAATCCTGCGCGGCACGGCTGACCAGCATGGCACCGATCCCGCGCCGGCGCGCGTGCGGCTCGACCCACACCGCTGCAACCCACGGCGTAAACTGCGGGCGTGCCGGGACATCGGACGCGATCGCCGAGGCCGTGCCAAGGAATTCATTGCTCACATGGGCGACCAGCGCAAAGGGGATCGGGGATCCATTCAGGTTCTCGCGGAGTCTGGTCTGGATATAAGCGAGGGGATGGCCCTCCGGCTCCCACCATGCCCGCCAAATCCGCTCGGCAACCGTATCGAAAAACTCCGGGCACTGCCGCAGGTCAGAGATGGTGAAGGGCATTGCTGCTCTCAGGACGCTAGTTGATGGAGCTCGTTTTAGTTGGCGCGGCTTCGGCGCGGCAGAGGATCGTTTCCACAAAGTCCGTGGCATGCTCGCTCGCCCAGCTAAGTCAAGGCAAACTTGCGCGACGCGAGCACGGCAAGCCGGCGCGCGTCTTTCTGATTCGCTTGTTCCGTTCAAGCGTTCCGCCCCAGCCCCGCCAAATACCCGCCGCCGTGGTTAACCATTCATTAGACAGTTGCATTGCATCCTGCGGACGGGGAGATTTTGCAAATGTTTTCAAGCCGCGACGCCTTCGACAACGATTTTTGCCCGGTCCGGGAGGAATTGCTC
>JAICIT010000202.1 GCA_025960445.1 Bradyrhizobium sp.
CAGCTTCCCAAGCTGCATACGAGGGTTCGATTCCCTTCGCCCGCTCCAACGTCTTCTTGCCGCCGAAACGATAGCGCCGAGCACTAAGTCCGCTACGGCTGAACCGTGAGGGTGGCCTTCATGTTGGGATGGAAGCGGCAATAATACTCGATCGTGCCGGGCTTTTTCAAAACCAGCGTGCCGTTCTTCTTGGGCGGCAACATCACATCCCACTCGCCGTTGCGCGCGGTGGCGGTGTGGGCGAGAACGTCCTTGTTGATCCACTCGATGGTGTCGCCAACCTTCGCGGTGGCTTGCGCCGGTGCGATCACCAGATTCTCCATCGTGATTTGTATGGTTGCGGCATGCGCCGAGACCGACATCGCGAGCGTCAGCGCGGCAACGATCGGCAATGTCGATCTCGGCATCATGGGCGGCTCCTCACTTCAGGCTTGCCGCCACATGCTCGGCATGCTGCTCGTGGCCCTGAAAGATCTTCAGGCCGGTCTGCAAGAGGCTTTTCAGTTCGGCCTTGGACGAGTTCGGAATAAGTGTGGTCTCGAGTGCGCTGTCGACAGCCTTGTGATAAGCGACTTCGTTGTCGACATAGGCTTTGTCGAACGCCGCGCCTTTAAGCTTGGCCAGTTCGGCGCGTTTGTCGGTGGCGTTCTTCGAAAGCGTGCGGCTGGTGTCGTTGTCTTCGGGCGTGACCTTGAGCTTTTTCACCAGCGCCAGCGCCTGCTTGTTCACGGCCTCATGGTCGCGCACCATATCTTGCGCGAACGCCTTTACCTCCTTGTTGTGGGTTTTCTTAAGCGCCTGCTTGGCCGCAGCGATGTCGATCACACCAGCGGTATAGGCGATGTGCGCGATCTGCGGGTCGGTCGGTTTCGCTCCTTGTGCCAGCGCGGCACCGCCGAGCAGGCTTACCGCGGCGATTGCCGCGCTCAATCGAACGAACATGATTTTATACTCCTGTGGCGCCTGGCATGAGCCGCCGGGCGCATATTGGTTGCACAGGCTTTGGATGGCCGATGAACCCAAAGGTTCCCGAAAAACTTTCAGGCTGTGAAACCCAGCCGCTTCAGGACCGCAACGGTCAGGCGTTCGCACCGTTTGCCGGCAAACGGGAAGGCTTCCATCACGACAGGGCCGATTTTCTTCTCGACGTTTTCGCGGAGCATGCTGCGCGCGCGGTGCAGTCGGGTTTTCACCGTCTCCGGTTTGAGCCCGAGAATCTCGGCTGTTTCTTCCACATTCATGCCCTCGATCACGCGGGTGATGAACACGATGCGGAAGTTGTCGGGGAGCTCGTCAATCGCGTGTTCGACGACGCGCTGAATTTCACGTTGTGCCATGGTCTTTTCAGGGTCCTCGGATGTCGCCGAGTTGGGAAACTGGATGATCTGCGCCTCGAGGGTGCCCGGCGGCAGTGAACTCAATTCGACGCCGGGGCGCTGCCGGCGCAACCGGCCCAAAGCTTCATTCATGGCAATGCGTGACAGCCATGTCGCGAGACTTGAATCGCCGCGGAAATCCTGAAGATGCGTTAAGGCCCGGACGTATGTTTCCTGAACCACGTCCTCGGCCTCACTGTCGTTCCGCAGGATGCCGCGGGCGAGCCGGTAAAGCCTGCGGTTGTTTGTCTGCATGATCGAGCGGATCGCCACCTCGTCGCGGGCGATGGCTCGTTGGACCAGCTCGGTATCGGCGATCCCGGTGGGCGCCAATTGTTGTGAATACGCTCTGCGCATGCTCGCTCCGCTGTTACCCGGCTAAGTTACGGCACAGGATTGGATGCCGCAAAGCCGGCCAGGTTCCCGGAAATCGGAAGATGTCCTTTAGAAGATATGGTTTAAAAGTTGCCCCCGCCCGGTTCCCCGACGTCAATCTGCAGCGGAGGAGAGAGCCTCGCCGGCCGGGCTACCATGGGCGTGTTCTTCCATGGCTTCCAGGAAGCATCGGACCTTGGCGGGAACGAATTGGCGCGCCGGCAGCAATGCATGCACGTTGAGCGGTTCGCAAATGTGGTCCGGCAGCACGCGTCGCAGTGATCCGGTCTCGACAGCCGCGCGGGTGTAGCTCGCCGTCACCCGCAGGATACCGAGACCCGCGAGCGCGGCCTGCAACCTGATATGGGCATTTGAACTGGTCAGCCTGGCCTTATCGGCCGGAAGATACTCAGTCGTACCAGCCGGCGTGGTTATCGCCCAGGATGTATCGGTTGGGCCGGTGAGCAGGGGAAAACGGAAAAGGTCTTCGATCCCACACGGTTCGCCGAGACGGTCCAGCAACGCAGGCGCGGCGAAGAGGCCGCGTTCAAGCGAGAAGATGCGCTTGATGACTATGCCCGCCGAGGGGAGCGGGGCCTCGAGCATCGCGAATACGATGTCGTAATGCTCGACCACCGGGCTGACAATTTCGTGCTCGACGTCGATCCGGATGGCAAGATCGGGATAGCGGCTCATCAGCTCGCAAGCGACCGGTCCTGCATGGTGCGCGCCGAATTCATACGGCGATTTGATGCGTAGCGTCCCCGCTATCGAGCCGCTCATCGCCATGGCTTCGCTGTGCGTATCATGCAGCGCTGTGAACAGCGGCTTCACCCGTCGATAGATGGTCTCGCCGGCATCGGTCAGGCGCAGGTGGCGCGTGGTGCGCTCGATAAGCCTCAGCCCGAGATTGCTTTCCAGCCGTTGCACTGCAGCACTGAGGCTTGATTTGGGATGTCCGACCACGCGTGCGGCGGCGCTAAAGCCGCCATGCTGAACCACTTCGCAGAACAGCTCCCAATCGCGCCAATCCATTTGGGCAATTGTCCACGCGCCAGTACAGTGTGTCCAGATAATTCCGGTTCTCGCGGAATGGCCAATGAACTAAAACATGATGCAGAAGAAAAGCGTTCCTCGAACAGGGAGGGTGTGATGACGGACGACGGAATTTTTCTACGGAATTCCTGGTACGTTGCGGCCTGGAATCACGAATTGATCGACGGCACCAAGCTGGCGCGGACGATACTGGAACGCCCGGTCGTGATTTACAGAGGCGCAAGCGGGAAAGTCGTGGCGCTCGACGACCGCTGTTGCCATCGCGCGGCGCCGCTCTCGATGGGCCGCATCGAGGGCGACGATATCCGCTGCATGTACCACGGCATGAAGTTCGAGCCGGGCGGCAAGTGCATTCAGATTCCGGGGCAGGACAAGATTCCGCCGAAGCTCGGCGTGCGAAGCTATCCTGTCGTCGAACGATACAACCTGATCTGGATTTGGATGGGAGACGTCGAAAAAGCCGACCCGAATCTGATCGTCGATTATCCGCCACTCGAGGATCCGAAATGGCGCGGCCTTCCCGGATACATGCACTACAAGGCCAACTGGCTACTGATCGTCGACAATCTCAGCGACTTCGCCCATCTCGCCTTCGTGCATACCCACACGCTCGGCGGTTCGGAAGAATACGCCTACAAGACAAAACCGGTCGCAATCGAAAAACTGGATGATGGCTTTCGTGTCGAGCGCTGGCACATGAGCGCCGATCCGCCGCCCTATCACTGCAAGGTGATCCCGAACAGGACCGACAAGATCGACCGGCGCAACATTGGCCGCATGATCATTCCGGGAATCTTCCTGCTTGATACGATGTTTGCGCCCGCTGGGCAGGGCGCCGAGCGAGGCGTTCAGGTCCCGGGTACGCGCCAGTATCGCAACGCGCAGTTCATGACGCCGGAGACGCGCAGCACCACGCATTTCTTCTGGAATTATCTGCACGATTTCGACATCAGCAATCCGAACATCTCGCTGTCGCTGCGCAACAGCCTCGAAGAGGCATTCATGGAGGACAAGGCGATCATCGAGGCGCAGCAGACCGTGTTCGATGTCGACCCGAACTACCAACTGCTTGCGATCGGAGCCGACGCGGCGCTTACCTATTTCCGTTGGGCGCTGGCGCGGCGGATCGAGGCGGAGCGGAACGCGGCGCGCGCCGCTTAACCTGAAACTCAATCCCGGCAGGAAGCGCCTAACGCTAAGCTCTCTGCCGGGATGATCGCCGCCCCGGCATGGGCAAAGCACGCTGTTTATGCGACTGCTTTTGCCGCCGCGCGTCCGGCATTACGGCCGGAGAACAGGCAGCCGCCCAGAAACGTGCCTTCAAGCGATCGGTAGCCATGCATGCCGCCACCGCCAAACCCGGCGGCCTCGCCGATGGCGTAGAGTCCCGGGATAATTCTGTCGTCGCTGCCAAATACCCGCGAATCGAGATCGGTTTCGAAGCCGCCCAACGTCTTGCGGGTGAGGATGTTGAGCTTCACCGCGATCAGCGGGCCGTGGGCAGGGTCGAGTATCCGGTGCGGCTTGGCGGTGCGGATCAGCCGGTCGCCAACATAGCGCCGCGCATTGTGAATGTTCATCACCTGCGCGTCCTTGACATACGGGTTGGCGATCTCGCGATCGCGCGCCTCGATTTGAGCGTTTAGGTCCTCGAACTTCAAAAGATCGTCGCCGCTGAGCTTGTTCATCGCGACGACGAGATCGGAGAGATTGTCGCGCACCACGAAGTCCGCGCCATGGCTCTTGAATGCTTCCACCGGCGCCGGCGCGCCCTTGTTGGTGGCGCGGCGCGCGGTCAAGAGCCAGCTCTTGCCGGTCAAATCCGGATTCTGCTCGGAGCCGGATAGCGCAAACTCCTTTTTGATGATGCTTTGGGTGAGGACGAACCACGAGTAGTCGTAGCCGGTATTCATGATGTACTGCAGTTGGCCCAAAGTATCCGAGCCCGGAAACAGCGGCGCTGCGAGCCGCTTTCCAGTCGCGTCGAACCACATCGAGGACGGTCCCGGCAGGATGCGGATGCCATGGCGCGGCCAGATCGGCGACCAGTTTCTGACGCCTTCGACATAATGCCACATCCGGTCGCGGTTGATGAGCCGCGCGCCGGCAGCCTCCGTGATCCCGATCATCCGTCCATCGACATGGTCGGGAACGCCCGAGATCATGTTTTTCGGCGCGCTCCCAAGGCGCTTCGGCCAGTTCTGCCGAATCAGATCGTGATTACCCCCAATGCCGCCGGAGGCCACGATCACTGCTAATGCGCGCAACGTGAATTCGCCCGTGACCTTGCGCGAACTACTTTTTCCCCGCTCGATGCTGTCCGGCTCCAGGATCGAGCCGCTAACGCCATCGACGCCGCCGTTGGTCATCGTGAGTGCATCGACGCGATGGCGGAACTTGAATGTCAGCCGACCGCTCGCCTGCGCCTCGCGGGCGCGCCGCTCGAACGGCTCGACGACGCCGGGGCCGGTTCCCCAGCTCACATGAAATCGCGGCACCGAATTGCCATGGCCCATGGCATCATAGCCGCCGCGCTCGGCCCACCCGACGATGGGGAAGATTCGATGGCCCATCGCCCGCAGCCATCCACGTTTTTCGCCCGCCGCGAACGCCACATATGCTTCGGCCCAGCGCCGCGGCCAGAGATCCTCATCCCGGTCGAAACCTGCCGACCCCATCCAGTCCTGCAGCGCGAGTTCGTAACTGTCCTTGATGCCGAGCCGTCGCTGTTCGGGGCTGTCGACCAGGAAAAGCCCGCCGAAAGACCAGAAGGCTTGGCCGCCAAGGCTTTGCTCGCCTTCCTGATCGACGACGATGACGCGTTTGCCGGCTTTAGCGATTTCG
>JAICIT010000203.1 GCA_025960445.1 Bradyrhizobium sp.
CAAGGAAGCCAAGGACGAGCGCCTCGCCCATATGGTCGCGCTCGTGCTGGCGGCGTTGACAGGAAAATCAGCCGCGGCTTTCGGCGCCAAGCCGCCGCGTTCGCGGGCGCCGGTGCACACGGGCGTTTGAAGCGCCGCCCCGCCTATCTCGCCTCGTCTTGGCCGGGCTTGTCCCGGCCATCCACGCCTCTCTTGTATCACGATGAGAAATCCATCGAACAAGGGGAAGAGTGGATTACTTCGTCGCTTGCGCTCCTCGCAAACGCGCCGCGGATAAATCACACCACACCTCCACATTCTCTCCGCGCGCGATTTTGCGTTTCCACCGCCTGCTGGGAACCTCGCCGCGCCATATCACCGCACTGAAAATCGCTAGACAGTATTTATCCAACGAGTTAATTTGTCGCCGAAACTCGAGAAACGAGGGAGGCAAGGCGTGGCCGAATTCAGTGGCCAGGGAGGCCTGTCCAGAGCGCTTAATGCGGCCTGGGTGCGCCCGTTTTTGTTTCTGATCTTCATCGTCATCGTCTGGGACCTGACGATCCGGCTGTTCAAAATTCCGCCCTATCAAATCCCGGCGCCCGCGGATGTCGTGGCGGTGCTGTGGCACGACTGGCCGGAGCTGTTACGGCAGACTTGGCCCACGACTTACGCCACCATCTGCGGCTTCCTGCTGTCAGCGGTGTTCGGCATTGTCGTCGCGATGCTGATCGCGGGATCGAAGACGGTGGAGAGCTACATCTATCCGTTGCTGGTGTTCTCGCAATCGGTACCGAAGGTCGCGATCGCGCCGTTGTTCGTGGTCTGGTTCGGGTTCGGCATTATTCCAAAGGTAATCGCGGCGTTCCTGCTCGGATTTTTTCCGGTGGTGGTATCGGCGGTGCAGGGCTTCAAGTCGGTCGACCCTGATATGGTCGATCTCGCCCGCGCGATGCAGGGCAGCCGCTTCCATGTGTTTCGCGCGGTCAATTTGCCGCATGCCATGCCGGCCATCTTCTCCGGGCTAAAGGTCTCGGTGACGCTCGCGGTGGTCGGCGCCGTCGTAGGTGAATTCGTCGGCTCCAATTCCGGGATCGGTTACGTGCTGCAGCGATCGATCGGAACCTTCGACCTGCCGACGATGTTTGCCGCGTTGGTGATCCTGGCGCTGCTCGGGGTCGTCCTGTTCTGGATCGTCGATCGCATCGAGCGCCTTGTAATTCCCTGGCACGTCAGCCAGCGCGAGGAACTCTTGTTCGCCGCATGAGCGGCGAGAAGCTTGAACAAGCGGCTCTCAAATGCCGCGCAATAACGGGAGGATGAGATGATGAGATTGATGGCGGCGCTTTCCGCAGTGCTGATCTGGAGCACCCTGGCGGTATCTCCAGCCGCGGCCGCCGACAAGGTCGTGCTGATGCTGAACTGGTACGTCTACGGCGAGCACGCGCCCTTCTATTACGGCAAGGCCAAGGGCATCTACAGCGCCGAAAACATCGACCTCGAAATTCAGGAAG
The DNA here is from genome assembly GCA_025960445.1 of Bradyrhizobium sp. Taxonomy (GTDB): domain Bacteria; phylum Pseudomonadota; class Alphaproteobacteria; order Rhizobiales; family Xanthobacteraceae; genus Bradyrhizobium. The sequence continues at coordinate 1,494 of JAICIT010000203.1, forward strand.
GCCGCGGCTCGGCCGCCACCACGCAGGCGGTCGCCGCCAAGACCGCCGATTTTGGTTATGTCGACGTGCCCACGATGATGCGCGCTGCCATCAAGGGCGCGCCGATTATCGCCACGGGCGTGTTGCTGCAGACCAGCCCAATGTCGGTGATGGGATTTGTCGAAAAGAACATCCGTAAGCCGGAAGACATCAAGGGCAAGACCGTGGCGATTACTCCAGCGGATTCCATGACGCAGATATGGCCGCTGTTCCTTAAGAAGACCGGGTTGAAGGAAACCGATTTCACCACGGTGGCCGGCGATGCCCAGACCAAGCTGAACGCCGTGATCAACGGACAGGCCGATCTGCTGCTCGGCTACGTCATGGACCAGTCCATGAAAATCAAGGACGCAACCGGCAAGGACGTTTATCCGATCAAGTTCGCCGACTACGGCATCAACATGGTCAGCTCCGGGATCGTCGCTAATACCGATTACGTGAAATCCCACTCTGATCTGGTGAAGCGCTTCATGTCGGCGACGACAAAGGCGGTCGAAGCGGCGGAGAAGGACCCGAAAGCGGCAGCGCAGTCGATACTCGAGGCCAATCCGAAGGGCGGCAAGATCGACACGTTGACCCAAGGATTTGAGCTGACGATTCCGCTTTATCGGACGCCGGAAACCAAGAACAAGCGGCCGTTCCAGGTGACCGATCAGAACATGACCGACACGGTAAATCTGATGGTGGAGTATGGCGGCCTCGACGCCAAGGCCAAGGAGAACCCGAAGGCGTTTTATACCAATGAGTATCTGCCGAAGTAGGCGTGCGGTGGAGCGGCCTTCATCCTTCGAGACGACTGCGAACGGGCCACGCACGGCGGGCCCTTCGCAGTCTCCTCAGGATGATGACGCTCAATCCTCATGGTCAGGAGCCTCGCGAAGCGGGGCGTCTCGAACCACGAGGCCGCGATAGGTGCGATCACGGTCTGATGAACCGGAACACACTTTTGGCTTTCGAATGGGATCGCCTGAATGAACGCAGCGACCAAACCAACCGGGCTTGATCAACCAGCCGCCCACCTGCGGCTGGTGCCGGAGTGCGCCGACGCCGGCTCGCCCGGAATTCAACTGTCCGGGGTTTCCAAGACTTATCGCTCGCGCGACGGCGACGTCCCGTCACTGCGACCGCTGGACTTTCATATCAACGCCAGCGAGTTCTTTGTCGTGGTCGGGCCGTCCGGCTGCGGCAAGTCCACGCTTCTGAAAATGATCTCCGGTCTGCTCGCGCCATCAACGGGCGAGATTTTCGTCGAAGGCGAGCAGGTCACGGCGCCGAGCGGCAATGTCGGCATCGTGTTCCAGAACTCGCTGCTGCTGCCGTGGCGCAACATCCTCAATAACGTGTTGTTGCCGATCGACATGAAACGGCTGCCGCGCGATCAATATTTGCCACGCGCGATGGCGCTGTTGAAGTTGGTCGGGCTCGAGGGCTTCGAAAAGAAACTGCCGTGGCAGTTGTCCGGCGGCATGCAGCAGCGCGCCTCGATCTGCCGGGCTCTGGTACACGATCCCAAGATCATGCTGATGGACGAGCCGTTCGGCGCCCTCGACGCCATGACGCGCGAGCGCATGAATGTCGAGTTGATGCGCATCCAACGCGAGACCGGCAAGACGGTGCTCCTGATCACGCATTCGATACCGGAAGCCGTGTTCCTGGCCGATCGCGTGCTGGTCATGACCGAGCGGCCGGGCGCGATCGCCGCGATTTATGACGTGCCGCTGCCGCGCCCGCGTTCGCTCGACGTTATGGCCGAGCCGGCCTTCACCGAACTGGTGCAGCGCATCCGCAAACATTTCTTCAGCCAAAGCGCGCTGGATTGAGGCCGCTCATGATGGCGCCACGTCTTGCCGTGCGGGAGATCGCGTTTTTCGAGCGCCCGGTGCGCTTTGTCCGGCCGTTCCGATTCGGCGCGGTGGTCATCAATGCCACTCCGCAGGCGTTCGTGCGTGTCGAAATCGAAGTCGAAGGCAAGGGCACATCTGTGGGCGCGAGCGCTGAACTGCTGGTGCCGAAATGGTTCGACAAGCGTCCGCAGCTATCGCCTGAGCAGACGGTTGACGGATTGCGGCGCTCCCTCCTGATTGCGCGCGAACTCTATTTGAGTCATCGAAATCTCGAGACCGCCTTCGGCCTGCACGCTAGCTGCATCGCGGCGCAGGTCGCCGCCTGCGCCGAGCAGGATATACCGCCGCTCGCTGCGGGATATGGTCCGGCCGAGATTGACAAGGCGATCCTGGACGCGCTGCTGCGTGCCCTCCAAATGAATTTCTTTGATGCCATGGCGGGGAATATCGCAGGGCTCGACGCGAGATTGACGTCCGATCTGTGCGATGAGGACGTCACCGAATTTCTCGCGCGATGCCGTCGGCTGGAGCGGGTCGCGATCCGGCATACCGTCGGCCTCGACGACCGGATCGAGGGTCAAGGCGGTGTCGCGGACGCCAAGGAAAATGCCGGCGCGCGATACTTCAAGCTCAAGCTCAACGGCGATCCCGAACACGATATCGCGCGCCTGACACGTATCGGTCGGCAATTGAGCACGCTGCCGCACGATTACCGTGTCACGCTGGACGCCAACGAACAATATTCGGAGCTTGCAGCGTTGCGCGCGCTGGTCGAGCGTCTCGACCGCGACAGCGGGCTGGCGCCGATTGCAGGAAAGCTGTTGTATATCGAGCAGCCGATGCCTCGCGAAATGACCGGCCGCTCGCCATTGGGCGCAGTTTCCGAGCGAGACTTCATCATCGACGAGGCGGACGACTCCTATCAGGCGTTTCCAGCGGCGCGTACGCTCGGCTATCGCGGCATCTCCTCCAAATCCTGCAAGGGAATTTACAAGTCGATCCTCAATGCGACCCGCGCCGCCAAATGGAGCGCCGGCGGCGAGAAGTTTTTCATCACCGGCGAGGACCTGACCTGTCAGGCCGGGCTTTGCGTGCAGCAAGACCTCGCACTTGGCGCCCTGATCGGGGTAACCCATGCCGAACGCAACGGCCATCATTACGTCGATGGTTTTGGGGAGGCCCCTGCCGCCGAGGGGCAGGCGTTTTTAGCGGCGCATCCCGACCTTTACGCGCGCGATGGAGACAGCGTGCGGCTGGCGATCCATGACGGCGATCTCCTGACGGGATCGCTGACTGCGCCGGGGTTTGCCAGCGCCGCGCATCCACTTTGGTCGGCGTTGTCGCCGCTCCAAAAACCCACAGCGGAAATTCCAAGGGAGCAAGTGACATGACGACGCAACGGCTCGGCGTGATCATGAACGGGGTCACCGGCCGCATGGGGCTGAACCAGCATCTGATCCGTTCGATCATCGCCATCCGCGATCAGGGAGGCGTATTGCTTTCCAACGGCGAGCGCGTCGTGCCGGATCCGATCCTGGTCGGCCGCGACGCCGATAAGGTCGAGCATTTGGCGAAACGGCTGAACGTGGTGCGCTGGACCACGGACCTGGACAAGGCCCTCAGTGAAAAGAACGATAGCATTTTCTTTGACGCGGCGACCACACAGGCGCGGCCTTCGCTGCTGAGCAAGGCGATCGGCGCGGGCAAACACGTCTATTGCGAGAAGCCGATTGCGACCAATCTCGACGAAGCCGTGGCCGTGCTCAAGCTCGCCGCCGCCAAGGGCATCAAGCACGGCACGGTGCAGGACAAGCTGTTTTTACCGGGTCTGAGGAAGCTGGCGTTCCTGCGGGACTCCGGGTTCTTCGGTCGGATCACCGCGGTCCGCGGCGAATTCGGCTACTGGGTGTTCGAGGGAGATTGGCAGGAGGCGCAGCGGCCGTCCTGGAATTATCGCACCGAGGACGGTGGCGGCATTATTCTCGACATGGTCTGCCACTGGCGCTACGTGCTCGACAATCTGTTCGGCAATGTCGAGAGCGTGAGTTGCCTTGGCAGCATTGATATCCCCGAGCGCTGGGACGAGAAGGGCAAAAAGTACAAGGCGACCGCGGATGACTCCGCCTACGCTACTTTCCAACTCAAGGGCGGCGTCATCGCGCATATCAATATGTCCTGGGCGACGCGAGTCTATCGCGACGATCTCGTCACCTTCCAGGTCGATGGCACCCACGGCTCCGCGGTCGCAGGCCTCAGCGATTGCGTGATC
>JAICIT010000204.1 GCA_025960445.1 Bradyrhizobium sp.
GCCACGCCGACCACGTCGGGACGCGTCGCCAGAAATTGGCCGAGCTTGAGATAGGCAGGCCCCAATCGCGTCAATGCGCGCGACAGCCGCGGGCCGGATTTCGCGCCGGGACGTTCGATAATGCGCGCCAGTCGCAGCGCCAGTTGTCCGGGCGGAGGCACCAATGATGGATCGACGACGCCGAACACGCCTTCGCGCGCGAACACGAAGCCTGCGCGGGCCAGCCGCGCGATGTGGGTCAACGCTGAGATCACAAACGCCAGCCCGAATGCAATGCCACAATGCCGCCGCTGAGGCTTTGCCAGCTAACGCGGGAAAGGCCCGCTGACCGAATGATCTCGGCAAACGCGTTCGGCTTCGGAAACTTGCGGATGGATTCCACAAGGTAGCGATAGGATTCGGCATCCCCGGCCACCGCGCGGCCGAGCGGCGGGATCACCTTGAACGAAAACAGATCGTAGAGCCGATCGAGCCCGGGCACGTCGACCGTGGAGAACTCCAGGCAGAGAAATCTGCCGCCGGGCCTGAGAACCCGAAACGCTTCTTTGAGCGCGAGATCGATGCGCGGAACGTTGCGAATCCCGAACGCGATCGTATAGGCGTCAAAACTCCGCTCGGGAAAAGGCAGTGCCTCCGCATTGCCTTCGACGAAGGAGACCCGCTCGGCCACGTGCCGCGCAGCGGCGCGCTCACGGCCGACGGTCAGCATGTCGGAGTTGATGTCGCATACGGTTGCGCGAAAGCCGGCTCCCGCGCCATTCGCGGCGCGGAACGCAATATCACCCGTGCCACCGGCGACATCGAGCAGTGCATATGGCTGATCGCCGCGCGGCGGATTGAGCGCGGTGATCATCGCCTGTTTCCAGAGGCGATGCATGCCCGCCGACATGAGATCATTCATCAGGTCGTAACGCTGCGCCACGCTGTGGAATACGTCGTTCACCAGCGTTTGCTTGTCGCCTAACGGAACGTCCCTGAAGCCGAAATGCGTGGTGTTGGCAGGCTGATCTATCACTTTAGGCCCTCGAACTGGCAACTTCCGGACCATAGCGCGCCCGCCGCAATGTCGCTATCACGTCAGCACCACAAGGTGAACGCCCATCCATGCCCGAACTACCCGAAGTCGAGACCGTCCGCCGCGGGCTGCAGCCGGTGATGGAGGGTTACCGGATTGTAAAAATGGAAGTCAGGCGCAAGGACCTGCGCTTTCCATTCCAGCGGGACTTTGCAGCGCGGCTTACCGGGCAGACCGTGACCGGGCTTGGCCGGCGCGCGAAATATCTGTTGGCGGACCTTTCCTCGGGCGACGTACTCCTGATGCATTTGGGCATGTCGGGCTCGTTTCGCGTCGTCAAGGATGAGGAGCAAAAAACTCCGGGCAAATTTCACCACGTTCGAAACGAGGATCGCGCGCACGATCATGTGGTGTTCCATATGTCGTCGGGCGCGTCTGTCGTGTTCAACGATCCGCGCCGTTTCGGCTATATGAAAGTCATCGCGCGCCGGGCACTCGATCAGGAACCGCTGCTCAGGGAGCTCGGCCCCGAGCCGCTCGGAAATGAATTCGACGCGGCTATGCTGGCGCGCTCCTGCGCCAACAAAAAGACCAGCCTGAAGGCGGCGCTGCTCGATCAGCGCGTGGTCGCCGGTCTCGGCAACATCTACGTCTGCGAAGCGCTGTATCGCGCGCAACTATCGCCGCGTCGCCTGGCCGCCACGCTGGCAACGAAAGCCAGACAACGGAACGGGATTCCGGGCGGCGAACCGACCGATCACGCCAAGCGGTTGGTTGCGGCGATTCACGCGGTGCTGAATCAGGCGATCAAGGCCGGCGGCTCGTCGCTGCGCGATCATCGCCAGACATCGGGCGAGCTCGGCTATTTCCAGCACTCGTTTCAAGTCTATGACCGCGAAGGCGAGAAATGCCAGACCGCTGGCTGCGACGGCATCGTCAAGCGATTCACCCAGAACGGCCGCTCGACCTTCTGGTGTCCGAAGTGCCAGAAGTAAGCTGAACGCGGCGCGGCTGCACTCGACAGCCAGCGCCGACAGGTCAAGCAGGGTTGAAGGTTTTTTTGGGCGACCGCCACACGCCGGCCCGGTGAGCAGTGAGCAAGCACCCCTTTTTCGAATCTATTTCGAAAATTTCGCTTTGATCGAAGCCAGTCCGGATTCGTAAATGCCGGTCAAGGCCTTGCGCGCATCATGTTCCTTACCGGCGTTGGGAACGTAGGTGCTGCTCCAGGTGACGGTGGACACACCGTCGCCCTTGGCGACGACTTTAAGGGTTGAGGTGTAGTCCGTCACCGGCAGGGGGCTGCTTTTGAAAGTGTAAGAGTAGCTGTGCTCAGCCTCGCTGCGGGCCGTCTGCATCTCGATGAAAGTTGCTTTGCCGTCCTTCGTCACCAGGATACGTTCGGCCGGGGAGCTTCCGGTCTCGGTGCAGGTGCCGACCGGTGGGAGCCAATCCTTGATCGCGCAGAACGGACCTATCATCGACCAAACCGCTGAAACCGTGCCGCTGACGTCAGCACTGCGCGACAGAGTCGCCGCAAATACGGGCGAGATGTTGAAACCGAGTTGAGTCAGCCCGGCGAGCGCGGCAATTCGCATCAGCATGGCGACATTGCGGTGATTGAGATACTTCTTCATCATGATGTCCTTTGGTCCTGGGTCTGGGGCGATTCAGAATTCGCAACGAACGAGCGCCAATTGCGCCATTCGTGGGCGCCTCTTAGACCTTTGCTGCGGTAGGCTTTCCAGTTCAGGAAATGAAGCCGGCCGATACAGAAACTGAACTGGTAAGCTCGCTCGTTCGGCCTTACGACAGTTCGGATGCTTTCGAGGGTGGAGGAAACATCATGACGGTGGGTAGCTACAGGCAGTTCTGTCCGGTCGCGATGGCCGCCGAGATCTTGTGTACGCGCTGGACAGTGGTTCTATTGCGTGAGCTGATCGCGGGTTCGACGCGTTTCAACGAGTTGCGGCGCGGAGTCCCCCGAATGTCACCGGCACTGCTGTCGCAACGGCTCAAGGACCTGGAAAGTGCCGGCATCGTGATGCGTTCGGCTTCCCCTGATCCCGGCATATTCGAATATCGGTTGACCGAGTCCGGGCGCGAATTGTCGCCGATCGTCGAGGGTTTTGGAATCTGGGGGCAGCGCCGGATCGAAGCGGAGGTATCGCTTCAGCATCTCGATGTGCAACTGCTGATGTGGGATATGCGGCGCGGCCTGAATACCACGCCGATGCCGGCGCGCCGCAACGTCATCGAATTCGTGTACCCGGAATTGCATGCTTCGCAGCGGTGCTGGTGGCTGATTGTCGATCCCGAGGTCGGCGTTGATCTGTGCTCGATCGATCCCGGATTCGAGGTCGATCTTTATGTGTCGGTGGATCTGCGCAGCATGACGGCGATATGGATGGGACTCGATACTGTGCGCGCCGCGCTGGCGGATCGTCGAATGGTATTGACGGGAAGCCGTCAGCTCGCAAGTGCGATGCAGACCTGGCTCGGTCTTAGTCCATTTGCAAAGGAACGGAAGCTCGCGAGCTAGAATGCGGTCGGACGGAGCTGCATTCCTCAATCGATTCGCCAACGCAGTACAATCGGCGACCCAGAGTCCGAAAACCACTGCCGGCTCTTTCGCTGGTGGTTTATGCATTTCAGCCAGAAAGTGTCAGCTAGTTCGTGTCGCCTGTTGCGCGTGTTCTTGACGCAGGATCAAATGACGAGAAGATCGGCCGGCAGTTTTCCTTTAACGAGAGCGAAGTAGTAGATGACCCGCAATTGGCGAGACCGCGCCGCTACCGTTTTCGAGTGCCAGAAGAGCCCGGCATCGGGCAGCCGCGGCATGGTAGTCAGTAATCATCCGCTCGCCTCGGCCGCAGGCGCGGAGATGCTGGCGGCCGGCGGCAACGCCATTGATGCCGCCATCGCCACTCTCTTTACGCTGACCGTGGTCGAACCGATGATGGTCGGCATCATCGGCGGCGGCATGGCGCATATCCGGCTCAGCGATGGCAGCCATCGCTTTATCGATGGACAGAGTACTGTTCCTCTTGCGGTCCGGCCCGATACATATCGTTCCAAACCGGGCTCGGCGCCTGAGGTGTTCGACACAATCGGCGATGAGAATCTCAGCGGCCCGAAAGCCGTCGCTGTGCCAGGCTCGCTGAAGGCCTGGTGCGAGACCCTGAGCAGATACGGGACCATGCCGCTCGCTGATGTGATGCAGCCGGCGATCAAGCACGCCTCGCGCGGCTTTGCGGCGACGCCCTATCTTCACGAATGCATCGTTGATGGTGCTAGCGAAATGTCAAAAGACAAGCCGATCTCGGCGGTCTATCTGCCGAACGGATCGCCGCTCAAGCCCGGCGAGCGCGTGCTGCAATCCGAGTATGCGGAGACGCTGACGTACATTTCGCGTCATGGCGAGGCGGCGCTGTATCAGGGAGCTCTGGGCGACGCTCTGGTCGATTACATGAAGGCGCATGGCGGTTTCATCAGCCGTGAAGATCTCAGGTCATACAACACCGTTGAGCGATTGCCGATCCGGGGCGATTACCGCGGCTGGGAAATACTCGGTCCGCCCCCGCCCGCTGCCTCCGGCGTCCACATTGTCCAGATGCTAAATATTCTCGAAGGCTACGACATTGCTTCAAAAGGTTTCGGCAGCGCCGCGACCATCCATTTGCTGGCCGAAGTTCTGAAGATCGCTTTTGCAGATCGAGCCGCCGCGAGCGGGGATCCGGAATTCGTCGCGGTGCCGGTCGATCGGCTCACCTCAAAAGAGTATGCCCGGGAGCGCCGCGACGCGATCGATCCAAACAAGGCACAGCGTTGGAGCGCGGGCGTATCGCAGTTCGAAAGCGCCCACACCACCCACATGACGGCTGCGGATGCGATGGGCAACGTGGTCGCAACCACACAGACCATCAACAACCTGTTTGGCGCCAAGTTCATGATTCCCGGCCTCGGTACTGTGCCGAACAACTACATGAACCTGTATGATCCACGGCCCGGCCACGCGCTGTCGCTGGCGCCCGGTAAGCGCGTTACTACTTCGATGTCGCCGATGATGGCGCTGCGCGGGGGTAAGCTGGTTTATGGGCTTGGCCTACCCGGCGGAAAGCGCATCTTTCCAAGCGCGCTGCAGGCGCTGATCAATCTGATCGATCACGGCATGAGCCTGCAGGAAGCGGTAGAGGCACCACGGGCGTGGACCGAGGGCAATGCGCTCGAGGTCGAACTGGCCATTTCGGATCGTACTCGCGATGAACTGCGGTCAATGGGTCACGAGGTGCAAGCCGTGGCGACGGTTGCAGGAGGCATGAATGCGATTCAGTTTCACGAGAATGGCATGTTGACCGGCGCGGCCTGCTGGCGCGCCGATGGCACACCGGTAGGTCTGGCCGGAGGGCTGGCCAGATCAGGCGTTCGCTTTGCGTTGGCATGAGGCGTTGGCCTGAACTGGCGTCAGCATCGATTGTGAAAGCCCAGGAATCATTGAACTCGGGCCAACTAAGCACATCTGCGTGGGGCGCCTTGGTTGAAGAAACAGCACGATTATCGCAGCATGTCATCGTTGCCAGTGCTGGAGAGGATCGACCCGATCATGTTGAGTGCCGACGAGCTAGA
>JAICIT010000205.1 GCA_025960445.1 Bradyrhizobium sp.
AAAGACCTGCCGGTCATCACCAGCGGATTGATATGGCGGGTATTTTCTGACCGGCCGGACGAGACCGGGAATTTCAAGCTGATCCGCGAGGATCGCGGCGCCACGCCCAATATCGTGCTGCCGCCGGGCGGCTACGTGGTTCATGTGGCGTTCGGAGTGGTGAGCGCGGTTCGGGCGGTGACGCTAAAACCCGAGACCGACCGCGAATCCTTTCTGCTGCCGGCCGGCGGGCTCCGCATCGAAGGGCGGGTGGGCGGCAGCAAAATTCCGCAAAACCAGGTCGTGTTCTCGATCTACAAGGGCAGCCAGTTTGATGTCGGCGAGCGCGCCTCGATGCTGCCGAACGTCTCCGCCGGCGATCTGGTGCTGCTGCCGGAAGGGACCTACTACATCATTTCCAACTATGGCGACGCCAACTCCGTCGTGCGCTCGGATATTCGCGTTCAGGCGGGCAAGCTGACGGATGTAACCATCACCCATCGCGCCGCTGTCATCACGCTTAAGCTGGTCGGCGACAAGGGCGGCGAGGCGCTGGCGAATACTGCGTGGTCGGTGATTACGCCAGGCGGCGACGTCATCAAGGAATCAATCGGCGCATTTCCCCGCGTGGTTTTGTCCGAAGGCGAATATCGCGCCATCGCCAAGAACGAGGGAAAAGTCTACGAGCGTCCGTTCAATGTCGTGAACGGCGTCGACGGCGAGGTCGAGGTCCTCGCACGCTAATCGCGTTGTCGTCTTTGTCGTCCGGGAACGCATTCCCACTTTTCCCGATCATGCGTTAGAATCGCGTCACTATGTCGGAGAGAACCGGGCGCGGCCGATCTTCGGTCGGCTTCGACGCGGTGCCGATGTGAACGAAGCCGGCAAGCTTTTCGTCGGGTTTCAATCCAAGGCCGTCGAGCACGTCGCGATCAAAGGCGAACCAACCGGTGAGCCAGCACGCGCCATAGCCCAGAGCCGTTGCGGCAGTAACGATGTTCATGGCGCTGGCGCCGGCTGATAGTTCCTGCTCCCATGCCGGCACCTTTGGATGCGGCTTCGCAGAGCTAACCACGCCAATCACGAGCGGCGCATCGGTGAGCCGCCGTTTTTCCTTCTCGATCTCCGACGGTTGCGCGTTCGGATTCTTGGTTGCGAAAATCGTCGCGATCATCTCGCTGGCGCGCGCCCGCGCATTGCCTTCGAATACGATAAAGCGCCACGGGGCCAGCTTTCCATGGTCCGGCACCCGCGCGCCGATTGTCAGAATAGTTTCGAGCTCGGCGGGCGAGGGACCGGGAGCGATCATCTCGCGCGGCTTGATGGATCGACGAGTCCTCAGCAGATCGAGGGCATCGGGCACGGCAGTCTCTTTCATCGATGATCGGGGGCCATCGCTCGCGCGCGCTTGATATCCGGCGGAGTGGCCTCGTCGACCAGCGCGGCGATCGCATCATCTGTCGGCAATACCTGCTGTCCTTCGCTGCCGAGCCGCCGGATTGAAACCGAATGCGTTTCAGCTTCCTTTTTGCCGACCACAAGCAATGCGGGGATCTTGGCCAATGAATGCTCGCGAACCTTGTAGTTGATCTTTTCGTTGCGAAGATCGATCTCGACGCGCAGCCCCGCGCGCCGTGCCGCGGCAGCTACTACTTTGGCGTATTCATCGCCTTCCGAGGTGATGGTGGTGACGACGGCCTGGACCGGCGCCAGCCAGAGCGGAAAATTGCCCGCATAGTGTTCGATCAGGATGCCGATAAAGCGCTCCATCGAACCGCAGATCGCGCGATGTACCATAACCGGTACTTTCTTCGAGCCATCGGCGTCGATGTAGAAGGCGCCGAACCGCTGCGGCAGGTTGAAGTCGATCTGTGTGGTGCCGCACTGCCAGTCGCGGCCGATCGCATCGCGTAACACGTATTCGAATTTCGGCCCGTAGAACGCGCCTTCGCCAGGATTGATCGCTGTCTTGACGCCCTGGTTATGGCCTTGCGCCTCGATCTGCGACAGCACCGTCGCCATCACGCGTTCGGCATGATCCCACATTTCGTCGGTGCCGACGCGTTTGTCAGGTCGGGTCGAAAGATTGACGGTGAGGTCGCCTTCAAAGCCGAAATCGGCGTAGACCGACAGAATCAGATCGTTGATCCTGAGGCACTCATCGGCGAGTTGCGATTCCGTGCAGAAGGTATGGGCGTCGTCCTGGGTGAAGCCGCGCACGCGCATCAGCCCGTGCATCGCGCCGGAAGCCTCGTAACGATGGACGATGCCGAACTCGGCCAAACGCAGGGGCAGGTCGCGATAACTTTTCAGGCCATGCTTGAAGATTTGCACATGGCCCGGACAGTTCATCGGCTTTAGCGCAAACCAGCGCTTGTCTTCAGCCTCATCGCCAGCGGATTGGGCGGCGAACATGTTCTCGCGATACCAATCCCAGTGACCGGACGTTTCCCACAGTGACTTGTCGAGGATCTGCGGGGCGTTTACTTCGTCATAAGTGCCGGCGAGCCGTCGGCGCATGTAGGCGATGACCGCCTGAAAGATGGTCCAGCCTTTCGCGTGCCAGAACACCACGCCCGGACCTTCTTCCTGGAAATGAAACAGGTCGAGCTCGCGGCCGAGCTTGCGATGATCGCGCTTCTCGGCTTCCTCGATCTGCTTAAGATAAGCATCCAGCTCTTCCTGTTTGGCGAAAGCGGTGCCGTAAATCCGCGTCAGCATCGGGTTGTTGCTGTCGCCACGCCAATAAGCGCCGGCCACTTTCATCAGCTTGAAAGCGTTACCGACCTTGCCCGTGGACGTCATGTGCGGGCCGCGACACAAATCGAACCAGTCACCCTGCTTGTAGATTTTGATGGTCTGGTCGGCCGGAATCGCGTCGACGAGTTCGACCTTGAACATCTCGCCGTTGTCGCGAAACACCTGCCTGGCCTGTTCGCGCGTCCAGACTTCCTTGGTGAACGGCCTGTCGCGCGCGATGATCTCGCGCATCTTCTTCTCGATCGCGGTGAAATCTTCCGGCGTAAACGGCTCGTTGCGGAAGAAATCATAATAAAAGCCGTTCTCGATCACCGGCCCGATGGTGACCTGCGTGCCTGGCCACAGCGACTGCACGGCCTCGGCGAGCACGTGGGCAGCGTCATGCCGGATCAGTTCCAGCGCGCGAGCGTCGTCGCGGGAGATGAATTCAATTTTGGCATCATGATCGATCGGATCGGCAAGATCGACCACCACGCCATCCAGCGCCATCGCAACCGTGCGCTTGGCAAGCGACGGTGAAATGCCCTTTGCGATCTCGAGCCCGGTGATGTTTTTGGGAAATTCGCGTCTCGCGCCGTCCGGGAAGGTGAGCGCAACTTTGCCGGATTCCATGGGTTTCAGATTGCTGAGGCCGAACTTAAATTCCGTCATCGGTAACTCCTGTTGCTCACTCCTGCGGACGAGGGCAGGTAAGCGGAACAGCGGTATAGCAGGGGATTCGCGGCTTGCAATCCGCCAAGTCGCAAGAGCGCCGCTCGAAATCGGGGCCGCTCTGTCAATTCACTCGGATATGGGTTAAATGCACTTGCATGAAACCGCTTGAAGACGTGCACGTCCGTCGCAGCTTTGTCCCAACCTCCCTGATGCTCGGAAACATCCTGACCGGCTGTTCGGTGCTTGCCCCGGCGGGAATGTTGATGGAATTGTCGCAAGGACTCGATGTCAGCGTCCGCGACGGTGGACTGCTGATCACCTTTGGGGCTGTCATGCTGTGCATCGGCTCGCCGGTGACGGCCTGGATGACCAGCCGTATCGATCGCCGCACTCTACTGACGACAACGCTCGCGGTGCTGGCGCTTACCAATCTGGCGTCCGCGCTGGCCCCTGACTACACGACGTTGCTGATCACTCGCCTGATCATGCTCGCGATTGGCGCGCTTTATACGCCACAGGCCGCGGGCACTGCCGCGCTCATCGTGCCGCCGGAGAAGCGTGGGAGTACGATTGCCTACGTCTTTCTCGGATGGTCACTCGCGGCTGCGGTGGGCCTTCCCTTGATCACGTTCATCGCCAGCCGGTACGGCTGGCGCGCGGTCTATGGCAGTATCGGATTGATGGGCTGTATCAGCTTTCTGCTGCTGGCCTGGCGGCTGCCACGCGGATTGATTGGCTCGCCGGTTGTTCTCAAGACGTGGGTCGATCTGGCGCGAAACCCGATGATCGTTTTGCTGCTGTTGATCACGACCTTGCAAATGTCGGGGCAATTTGTGGTGTTCACCTTCATGGGGCCGCTGCTGACCAAACTGACGGGCGCTGGCGCGGATGCGGTTGGGCTTGTATTTGCGCTGTACGGTATCTTCGGCTTCGTCGGAGTTGCGATCGCCACCCGGATCGTCGATTCCTGGGGCGCCTACAATACTTCGCTGTTGTTTACCGTGATCATGCTCACGGGCGTGACCGGCTGGGCGCTCAGCGCCGGTATCTACCCATTGATGGCGTGCTCGGTCGCGATCTGGGGCTTGGGGTTTGCATCGACCAACTCGATGCAGCAGGTGAGGCTCGTTGGCGCGGCGCCCGCGCTCGCGTCCGCATCGGTCTCGCTCAACACGTCAGTGCTATACATCGGCCAAGCCGTAGGCTCGGCGATTGGTGGCGTGCTCTATGCGCGCGACCTGCTTCATGGGACGGGCTACGTCGCGATGGGTTTTGTCGCGTCGGCACTGACAATCGTGGCGATGACCAGGCCGAGGCAGGGCTCGCTAGCCCTGCCTAACTAGGCGTGGACTCCGTAACCCGGAGCGACAGCCTCAAGCCCAACATACTTGTTCGTGACTGCGGCTTTGACTATTTTGTAGAAGCCTCTTTTTCTGCGCATTCGATTTTTATCAAACGAGGGCTTGCATGAATAGGCGCTACGCACTGGGTCTATCCTTGATCGCGTTATTTACAGATTTTGGGTTAGCGAACAGCAGCTTTGCCCAAGCAAAGTCACTCAAGGACCAATTGGTCGGCACCTGGATTTACATTTCGAGCACAGGTAAGCGCGAGGATGGCAGCGACGTGCAACGACCGAGCTTGCAGGGCGCAGTCACGTACACTGCTGATGGCCGTTTTCACTTCATAACGACACGAACCGATAGTCCTAAGTACGCATCGAACGAAACTACCCGACCGTCTCCGGAAGAGGCGATGGCCGTCGCCTCAGGATCAATTGCTTACACCGGGACTTATGTGGTGGACGACAACACGAAAACGATTCACCTGAACATAGAGACGAGCACATTCCCAAATCTCGTCGGGGCCCCTAATCAGCGCCGGATCATTACCTCCGTTGGCGTCGATGAAATGAAGTTCACGAACCCCCGCACGCCTGCAGGCGTGACGCTGGAGTTTGCGTGGAGGAGGGCGAAGTGACCGGTCCAGCCCACGTTCACTAGGCTCAACGCGGACCCAGTTGAACTGCGGTTGCTGAACCGGACTATGGGTACGCGCCTAAACGACTCGAGCCGACGCTGTTAAACCGCCCACTTGTGCCCAGGGATTTCCGGTCGGACGCTGCGAGCCGGCTCGACTCAAAGCTTGCGTTGCCTTACATCGACAAACGAGGATTCAGTGAACTGGGGGCTGACATGAAAGCAATGCTCGCGCTCGTTCTCG
>JAICIT010000206.1 GCA_025960445.1 Bradyrhizobium sp.
GCGCCATCACCCAGAATGGTATTACCCGAGAACATGTCGATGTGACGCAGCTTGGTCGACATCGGCTTGACCACGATTTCTTCGGTGTGAAACACGCCATCGACCACGATGCCGAAGGTCTGGCTCCCGACCTGCGTCACGACAATGAAGCCATTCTCGGGATCGGAGGACGAGCCGTCATCGACCTTGAGCAGCTTCTTCAGGTGCATCAGCGGCAACAGCTTGTTTCGTAGCCGTAACACCGCCGTGTCCTTGATGCGTTCGATGCGGTGCTCGGAATTGGCGCGGGCGCGGACCAGCTCAACCACCGACAATTGAGGGATCGCGAAGCGGTCGCCGGCGGCTTCCACGATCAGCGCTGACACGATCGCAAGCGTCAGCGGGATTTTGATGGTGACGGATGAGCCCTCGCCTGCAACCGACTTGACGTCGATCGTGCCGCCGATCTGGTCGATATTGGTGCGCACCACGTCCATGCCGACGCCGCGGCCGGATACGCTGGTGATGCTGGCCGCGGTGGAGAATCCGGGGGCGAAGATGAATTTATGAATCTGCGATTCGGTCATCTTCTCCAGCTCGGCCTCGCTGACGAGACCGTTGGAGATCGCTTTGGCCTTGATTCTTTCGGTGTCGAGGCCGCGGCCATTGTCGGCGATGCAGATGATGATGTGGCCGCCCTCGTGATAGGCCGACAGACGTATCGTCCCCTGCGCTGGCTTACCGGCGGCCGTCCGCTCGGCCGGCGACTCGAGCCCGTGATCGGCCGAGTTGCGCACCATGTGAGTGAGTGGATCCTTGATCAGGTCGAGCACCTGGCGATCGAGCTCGGTGTCGGCGCCATGCATCTCCAGTTCGATCTGCTTTCCAAGCTCGCTGGAGAGATCGCGTATGATGCGCGGCAGCTTCTGCCACGCGTTGCCGATCGGCTGCATCCGGGTCTTCATGACGCCTTCCTGCAGCTCGGCGGTAACATTGGAGAGCCGCTGCAGCGGAACCTTGAATTCAGTGTCTTCGTTGCGTCGGGAGATTTCCAGAAGCTGGTTTCGGGTCAGAACCAGCTCCGACACCATCGTCATCAGATGTTCCAGCGTATCCACGTTGACCCGGATCGACTGGTTGGCGATGCGATCGGCTTCGCCCAATTCCGGATCGGCCGGCGGCTTTTTCGCGGATCGATTTGTATCTTTAGCCGCCGATGCATGCGGATCGCGCGCCGGACGCGCTTGCTTCGCGGACGCGGGTGCCACTTCGGTTGCGGTTTCGCGGAATGCGCGCTCCAGTTCGTCAAGTGAGACTTCACCAGGACGCAATGGCCGCCCAAGCGTCTGCGATCCCGAGAGGGACTGCGCAACCTGCGGCTGAGCCGACGCGGCGGACGTCGCGAACTCTGGCATGTCCTGCATTCCGCGCTCGACCATTTGCTGGAGCTTTACAATCAGGTCCTGATCGGTGCCTTCGGGCTCGGCCTCGGTTGCCTCGAGTCCGGCGAGAATTTCCTTGATGCGATCGATACTGCTGAGGATCAGCGTCACCGCTTCGGCCGTGACCGGCATTCCATCGCGGAATTTGCCCATCAACGTTTCGCCGGCATGCGCGAGCGCTTCCAGGCGCGGAAGGCCGAGGAATCCGCAGGTGCCCTTGATGGTGTGGACCAGGCGAAAGACGTTATCGAGTATCTTCGCGTTGTTCGGTTCCTGCTCGAACCGGACCAGCTGATTGTCGACGGTATCCAGGCTTTCGCTGGTTTCCGTCAGAAACTCGCGTAACAGATCGTCCATTAAACTGGCCTTCGAACACACCGGCGCGCGACTTCGACACGCCATTCAGAGTGGGGCCAGCTTCTCCGCAAAGCGTTTAATATTGGTTGAGTAAATGGAAAAGAACGGGATCAACAAAGAGATAAGGCAACCTCAGAGAGCGTTGCCGACAATTTTTAACGACCGGTTAACCACGTTTGACAGCAAACAGCGTGTCAGGAGGCGGTCACAACCACAGCGTCACCTTCCGGGGCGAGCACAACCTGAAGCCCGCAGGCCTGCGCCAACAGCTTGGTGTAATGGGGCTGCACCGCATGGGCATCGATCGCCGAGGTGGACGCCGAACTGAGCAGATCGGCGATATTTTGCGGCATGCGGGCGTTCAGTCCGCGGGCCGCGACACGAAAACCTGACTTCTCGCCTTCGCCGCTCGGATCGACCGTCAGCACGCCGCCGCGCGGGATTGTCTGCTGCGCGATTACCAGCATGTTGAGCAGCAATTTGACTTTGTTCTTGGGTAACAGTGCCCGCGGCAAATTCCAGGTGATCGTGGTCTTGCCGTCTTCGAGATGACCGCGCGCCATGTTTTGCGCGTCACCGAGATCGATCTGCGCGCCGGAGGAGCCGGCCGCGCCAAACGCCAGCCGGCAGAACTGCAGCCGTGCCGAGGCGGTTCTGGCGCTCTTGCGAATCAGGTCGAGCGCGAATTCCCGATCTTCGGGCTTTGGATCGTCATCGAGAACCTCAAGCCCATTGACGATCGCACCCACCGGACTGATGAGATCATGACAGACCCGCGAGCACAAAAGCGCCGCCAGTTCGAGGGAGTCGGGGGCGGTACCGGGAGACGAGATGCCGGACATAGGATGTTCCTGTAAACCCGCTGACATGGCGCACCTGCACGAATCAAACATGCTCGCCGGCTTGATACACTGCGGACGCGCGCGCTGCCAACACAAGGCGCATTACTCGGGGGATAGTCCGATGATCCATGAAATCCGCTGTGAATCCGCCTATGAATCCACCGATGAATGACGCTCCTTCCTCGACGACCGTAATCGACGCTTCCAGGGCCGCTGCGCTGCTGGAACCGTTGACCGAGCTGGTGATCCGGGCCGGCGCGGCGATTCTCGCGATCAATCGCACGGCGATGAAGGTGGACGGCAAACTCGACGGATCGCCGGTCACGGAAGCGGATTTGGCCGCCGATCGCATTCTGGCCGAGGGTCTTGCCCGGTTGGTTCCCCAGATTGCCGCGCTTTCCGAAGAGCGCTGCCAATCGGCCGAGCCGCGCGGCGTCGAAAGCTTTTTCCTCATCGATCCGCTCGATGGCACCAAGGAGTTTGTCGCCGGGCGCAATGAATTCACGGTCAATCTTGCATTGGTGAACAATGGCGAGCCCTTGATGGGCATTATCGGCGCGCCGGCGCTCGGAATTGTCTGGCGCGGTGTGGTCGGACGGGGTGCGGAACGGCTGTCGATAAGCGAACCATCGAGGTCGCAGCCGATCCGGACCCGCAGCTTGCCGCCGGCTGGCGAGCCGTGGGTGGTAGCCGTCAGCCGTTCGCATGCAGACAGCCGTACCGAGGCCTTCATCGCGGCAAGACCCGGCACGATTCGCACCACGCTCGGTTCCGCGCTCAAATTCGCCCGGGTGGCGGAAGGCCAGGCCGACATCTATCCGCGACTCGCGCCGACATCGGAATGGGATGTCGCGGCGGGCCACGCGCTGGTCACCGCCGCCGGCGGCCGGATCACGGATACGCACGGCGCTCCCGTACGGTTCGGGCGCGCCCGGCCCGACTTCATCGTGCCGGAATTCATCGCCTGGGGCGATCCGTCGGCTGCGTGAGCGCGATAGCGGCGCGTGCTACTAGCGCGTCAGCTCTTGCTGCAGCGTCGGCCAGCGCTGGCTGGCTTCCCGCAATAGACGCGCGGCGTCGGCGGAGAAGGCATCCCTGGTTTGCTCGCGACCGAACAGATAGAGGCGCCTTCCCGAGATCAGCCAGAACCGCGGGTTGCCGGCGACGGTGACGCCGCGGGCGATATCGACCGGATCGTAACCGCCAAATTGCGGACCGTATATTTCGGGATGTGCGATAAAGGCCGCCCGATTGCCCTCATTACGAAACCGCCAGACCGCGCCGGCCTGCGCAGCCTCGTAGTGCTCTTGGCCAATCACCGGGCCGGCATCGACGAAATAGCCGACCGGATCGAACCCCTCGATCGCCAGACCCGTGTAACGGTTCACGACCACCCGCTCGGTGGTCGAGGCCGGCGCCGGCGATTGCCAAAGCGAGTTCGCCAGGGTTGCCAGCACTAACGCGATCAGGGCTATTCCGGAGCGAAATTGCGATCCTGGCCCGACCCGGTTTCCTTCCTGCCGTCGTGCCGTCATAGTTGCTGCCGATAACATCCGAGTCGGGGGGACACTGGACGCAACCTATGGGGGTGCCCGTTGGCATCAGGTTAAAGAGAGTGTTCAGGTTTTCGATATCTGGGGGTTCTTTATGACTTTTGCATCACGCCTTGCCGCGGTGGCGTTCGCCGCGCTGATGTGTTGGGCTGCGCCTGCCTCATCGCAGCAGCCGGCTCCGGAGCTTCCGGCACCACAGCGCCAGCCTGGCCCCAGCACCTACGGTCCCGACGAACTGGTCAACGCGGGACACCGATTTTTCGGCAATGTTTCGCGCGGCCTGGCCTCGGTGATCGAGCGCGCGGTTAGCCAGTGGGGCCTGCCCAACGGCTATGTCCTGGGCGAGGAAGGCTCCGGGGCGTTCGTCGCGGGACTGCGTTACGGCGAAGGCACGCTCTACACCAAGAACGCCGGCGACTTGCGGGTGTACTGGCAGGGACCGTCGGTCGGCTTCGACTGGGGCGGCGATGGCGCCCGCACCATGACGCTGGTCTACAACCTCCCGGCGACCAACGCGATCTACCAGCGCTTCGCCGGCATCGACGGCTCCGCCTACATCATCGGCGGCTTCGGGATGACGGCGTTGACGGCCAACAATATCGTGCTGGTGCCGATCCGCTCCGGCCTCGGACTGCGCCTTGGCGCCAACATCGGCTATCTGAAATATACCCCGCGCGCGACATGGAACCCGTTCTGACCTCGCGCATAAATACCCGGCGCGCAGAGCAGCGGGCTGACGCTGCGTATTCAGGTTAAATGAGCATCGGACTGGCGTTCCCCCTGCGCGTCGTGGCATGCTGATCAAGATTCTTCTGCACATCGGGAGTTTGCGCTGATGATCGAACCGATCATGTATCTGGCGATCGGTTTTCTGATCTCGATGCTGTTCGGGTTGATGATCGTGCCGCTGGTGCATAACCGCGCGGTGCGGCTGACGACGCGACGGCTGGAGGCGGCGACACCGTTGTCGATGGCTGAGATCCAGGCCGACAAGGATCAGCTCCGCGCCGAATTCGCGATGTCCGCACGGCGGCTGGAGATGAGCGTCGATCAACTCAAGAGCAAGAGCACCAGCCAGCTCGCCGAGCTCGGCAAGAAGACTGACGCCATCAATCGCATGAAGCTCGAGCTCGGCGAGAAGAATGCCACCATTTTTTCGCTCGAAGCGCGCGAGAAGGCGATGAAGGAACAGCTTCGCGCCACCGAAGAGGAATTCGCCGCCAGGACCGAAGCGCTGCGCGATGCCGAACAGGCGCTCAAGGACAAGCAGAACGAGCTCGCGAGGCTCAGCGCCGAACTGTCGGACCGTTCGATCATGGCGGAAAGCCGCCAGGTCGAGTTGGTGGCGGTGCGCTCGCAGATCGACGATCTCAAGAGCCGCGTCGGCGATGCCGAGAAGGAGTTTTCCGAAAC
>JAICIT010000207.1 GCA_025960445.1 Bradyrhizobium sp.
AGCCTCGTAGATCTCGTTCGGGCAGGGGTATGGGATCGGCACGATTCGCAGCGGCAAGCCGGCGGCTTCGCACTGCGCTCGCAGGATTTCCTGCCTTACGCCGTGGATCGACACGCGATCGAATGCCTCGCTCACGGTGGTGAGCGCACCGACCACATCGAACTCGCCGGCAAGCCTGACTTGATGCAAGGCGAACGCGCTGTCCTTGCCGCTCGACCACGAGATCAGCGCCTTGGGTCGCGGCTGTTTCGGTGCGCCACTCTCGGAACCGCGCTCTGTCATTGCGCTTGACTTCAATTGATCCTCGCTCCCGCAGCCCGGGCTGGCGCCGAGCGGCGGCGGCGCTTCGTCTCCGGGCGTGTCGGTGCAATCGGTTCGGGTTCACGAATCGCGCCGATCTTTCGTAAAACGGCCTCGGCGGCGCGCTCACCACTTTCCCAGGCGCCATCAACCGTCCCCCACAGCGTCTCGTGCGTCGCCTCGCCAGCCAGAAAGACGGAGCCGAATGGTTCGCTCAGGACCTTCCGTGATAATTGGCCACCCGGCGCGGCCGCGGACATCGCGCCGAGCGCAAATGGTGCTGAATTCCAGCGGGTCGCGTTTGATTTTTTGACGGCGGGGCCGAACTCGCTACCGAACAGCTTGGTGAGCCATTCGATCGCGAACGCGATCATCGCCTTGTCTCCCTGCGCCGAGAGATCGCGCCCGAACGACCCCGCGACATCGACCGAGCACAGCGATGATCCACCGATGTTGGCCAACAGCAGCCCCGTTCGGCTCGAGTTGCTTTGCTCGATAAAAATATCGTTGTGGCCAAGGCCCAACGGATTACGCGGTAATTGCAGGGCGATATGATCATAGCTGCCAAGGCTCAGTTTGCCCGCAGCATCGAGCTGCCGCTTCGGAAGTTCGGGGATGAACTTGATGCTTCCCGCACTCAACACATTGCTCGAAACTGTAATGATCGCTGCGCGAGCGGCGATCTTGCCCGCCGGGGTTTCGACGGCGACTTCACGGTTGCTCCAGCTTACGCGACTTGCGGGTGTTGAGAGCGATATCGGAATCTGCCCGCCAAGCTTGGCGACCAACGTTCCCAGGCCCTGTCGGCAAACCATTGCCGCGTTACGCTCCTGCGCGCGGGCTATGTCGGCTACCGCGATATCCTTCAGGTCTTTACCGGCGAAGCCCGCGCCGAGTACGAACTCCGCCGTGCCGGCCCAATCGCCGAGGTCCTTGGGCAACACCGACGCGCAGGGGAGGTCGGCTCTGCCGCGCGAAGCGTCGTCGATCGCTCGGTGGGCGCGCACCAGGGCGGCGAGGAATTCCTCGGTCTCGCCGGCTCGCGCGTTGCGGCGCCCAATGCGGATCTTAGGGCCGATCGGTGCGCTGCTGAGCTCAAGGCCCGCATTGCGCGCGAGCTTGAGCATCGGATTGACCTCGGGGTTGTACATCCAGCGCGCGCCGCGATCGAAGGGCACATCAAAGGTAGCTGTATCGGTGAGGCAGCGTCCGCCGATCTGGCCGGTCGCTTCCACCACAATCACTTTCCGATTGGCCGCCATGACGCGACGCGCCGCCGCAATGCCGGCGGCGCCAGCACCGATCACGACAATATCGGCCTCGCGCGGCAACGGAGCGGCCAAGGCGCGGACGTCTAGAAGCGGCGTTGCCGCAACTGCCGCCGATGCCGAGAGAAACTGGCGGCGCGTCATTGTCATGTCATGGTTTCCGGAACTTTGAAGAATCAGGGAACCTTTAGCGAACTTGACGCATCCAAGCGAGCGCAGCAACCGTCATGGTGAATCAATCATGATTGATCGATGCAATGCATGAACCAAATTGCAACGGCTTTCGACCATGATAAGGAAACACAAAAAGCAGCCGGGAAGGCGCTCGGGGATTCTATTATGGGCGTCATGCTCGACACCGTCGGCAAGCTGATCGCGGGGTACCTTCAAAAAGAGGTGCCCGGCTACGAGCCGTTCACGCCCAGCGACCCGGAGCATCTGCGCGGCATTATCGATCAGGGCGACGTCCTGCTGGTCGAGGGCAATAACCGCGTCTCAGGCATCATCAAATACCTGACCCAGTCGACGTGGTCGCATGCAGCGCTCTACGTCGGTCCGATCGACGGCGCGACAGAGCCGAACGGCGAGCCGCATGTGCTGATCGAGGCCAATATCGGCGAGGGCGTAACCTCGGCGCCGCTGTCGAAATATTTTCCCTACCATACGCGTCTTTGCCGGCCGGTCGGCTTGTCGTTCGAGGACCGCAACACCGTGTGCCGTTACGCTATCAACCGGATCGGCTTCGGCTATGACACCAAGAACATCCTCGATTTGATGCGCTATCTGTTTCCGCTGCCGATCCCGCAGCGCTGGCGACGGAGGATGATTGCGTTCGGCTCCGGCGATCCCACCAAGATCATCTGCTCCGCGCTGATCGCGCAGGCGTTTGACTCGGTACGTTATCCGATCCTGCCCAAGATCACCCGCGCCGGCTCGAAGCAAGCCCGACGCGAAATCCTGCACATACGGGATTCCTCTCTCTACATGCCACGCGATTTCGACATCTCGCCCTATTTCGAAATCGTCAAACCCACGATCGTGCAAGGCTTCGACTACACGGCTTTGCACTGGGCCGACAAGCAGAAGCCGCTCCGGGAGGTAGCGGGCGAATTCGGACCGTTTCCAGAAACGATCCGTTCGCCGCCACTTGTTCCTGAAGAGGTTGACGAAGAAGCGCCGGTTCCGGCTGCGCAAATGAGATTACGCGCTCCATCCGCGACCCTGGTGGAGCGGATTATCGTGGCGGAGCATTTCATGGTGGTCGATTACGTACCGGAGCGCCGCGTTCGACCGCGCCAAAGGACCTCAGCGCTGGCCTAGGCCACGAGACTCCCTTGTTTGTCGCCGATCCCAAGGCTTCCCTGGCGGCGCGCGCGCCCCCCTCTTCACATACCAGCCACTTGTTCCCGCGTGGTTGTTCGACCCGGCAGCCCGGCGCGGGCAAGCCCGCCATAGAGCGGCTCGCCTGGCATTTCCGATCTCAGAATCGAGCGTACCGCCACCAGCTTTTCGATATCGATCCGGGTATCGAATCCTTTGCTCTCGCACAAGAACACCAGGTCCTCGAACACGACATTGCCGGTGGCGCCCGGTGCAAAGGGACAGCCGCCCAGGCCGCCGAGCGAACCGTCGAGAATGCGCGCGCCGGCATCGAGCGCGGCAGACGCATTTGCGATTCCCATGCCTCTGGTATCGTGCAGATGAATGCAAACGGGTTTCGGGCCGGACAGCTTCACGATTGCCTTGGTCAGCTCTTCAACCTGCTTCGGGCCGGCATAGCCAACCGTGTCGGCGACGGCCACGAAATCAACGCCGGCCTCCAGGCATTTCTCCACCAGTTTGACCACTTCGTTTGGATCGACCGGTCCGGTAATCGAGCATCCGAGCGCCATCGATATCGCAGCGTTGACGATCGGCTTGTGTGAGCTGGCATCGCGCAATTCGCAAAGCCGTTTGACATTTGCGATGGCCTGGTCGCGCGATCGTCTCGCATTAGCCTGGCTGTGCTCTTCGGTGGCCGAGACAACCGAGGCAACCTCGGCAACGCCCGATGCCAGCGCTTCGTTTACACCGCGTTCGTTCAGCGCCAGCGCGATACCATGAGCGCCCGGCAGCGCGGCCACGGTTCGGATCATATCGCGCACGTCTGCGAATTGCGGAAACGTGCTGGCAGGCAGGAATGAGCCGACCTCGAAATGCCGTACGCCCGCGGCGTGTTCCTCGCGCATCCAGCGCTGCTTTGCCGCTGTCGAGGGAAAAGTCTTTACCATTTGCAGACCGTCCCGCAGCCCTACCTCGCGAAGGCTGACACGATTGGCTGGATAAACGTCCTGAACTCGGGTCATGCGAGCCTCTTGGCGGTTTTGCTGTTCGAAGTTGATTTGCGCTCGGGAAATTGCTGGCCCTCAAGCTCCGCCCGTACCACGGAAGTGTCGCTGCCCAGGCCGGGCACCTTCAAGCCATCCCCGATCGTCGCGCCGTTCCATTCGATCGGAAGCGCCGGGACCCGGAACGGCTCGCCATTGGCATTGGTGTTTTCGACGAGTCCGCCAGGGCGCAGCACATGCGGATCGTCAAACAGATCTTCAGGACGGTTGATAGGTGAAAAGCAGATGTTCAAGCGATCCAACGTCGCCGACAGATCAGCCGCGTTCCAATGTTTTATAATGCCGGCGACGCGCGGGATGATTCTGGAGCGCGCCAGGATGCGCTCGGTGGTCGTGCGCAGGGCCGGATCTTCCAAAAGTTCAATCATGCCGAACTGGCGGCAGAAACTCTGCCAATGGCCTTCGGTGACGACGCCGATGAAAATGCGTTCGCCGCCGGCGGTCTCGAAAATGTCGTAGATTGGCCACGCATGTTCGCGCTCCGGCATTGATCGGGGTTTGTTGCCGGTCATCTCAAATTCGACCATGTGCTGCGCGACCAGAAACAGACAGTTTTCAAACAAGCCGATGCGGATATCCGCGCCCTCCGCGCCGCTCCGCCTCTGGTAGAGCGCGGCAAGGATCGAGATCGCACCGAACATGCCGCCCATGATGTCATTGGCGGATGAGCCAACGCGCTGCGGTTTGTCCCTGGTCCCCGTCATCGCGGCCAGGCCGGACATCATCTGCACCACCTCATCGAGTGCCGGGCGATGCTCGTAGGGTCCGGACAGAAAACCTTTATGCCCGCAGATAATCAGATGCGGATATTTCCGCCGCAACTCGTCCGCGCCGAGACCTTGCTTTTCCAACTGGCCGTCGCGGAAATTTTCCAAAAACACGTCGGCGCTGGTCAAGAGCGCGTGCATGGTCTCGCGATCGTCTGGCTTTGCGAAGTCGAGCACGACACTG
This sequence comes from Bradyrhizobium sp., assembly GCA_025960445.1. GTDB lineage: Bacteria > Pseudomonadota > Alphaproteobacteria > Rhizobiales > Xanthobacteraceae > Bradyrhizobium. The sequence continues at coordinate 4,907 of JAICIT010000207.1, forward strand.
CGCTTGCCACGATTGAACAGCGGAAAGAACGACGTTCCCATCCCGCCAAGGCTGCGGGTCTTGTCGCCGCCGGGCGGCTCGACCTTGATGACCTCGGCCCCGAGCTGCGCCAGGATCATGCCACAGGTGGGCCCCATGACCATGTGGGTCATTTCCACGACCCTCACGCCCGTCAGCGGCAATTCCGTCCCGGTCATTCCTGTCTCCCGTGTCACTCGCTTTCAGACTAGGCTTTCAGCCGCTGTCCGGAAAATACAATCTTCGACCCACTTCTCACGCATCAATATCGAAACTCGTAGCCGCATTCGCAACAAGCATCCGATCGATCGCGGCCGACGAGGCGGAACCCGCCGCCGGACCGCATTTCCAGTTCGCGCGCCTCTTTCGTATGCTGCCGTGGATTTCTGAGGCATAAACAACCATGCCGCCTCGGCTTGGAAGTCGGCCGGCAGGGGGACTTCGGGGAGAAAATCATGAGCGCAATTGGCGGCGAGTCCAGGCTTGATCCTTCGGCCACGCGCGGCGGAGCCGACGATATCCCACGGCGGCTCGAAAACTTGCCGGGTTCGTCGTACCTCTGGCGCCTGGTGATCCTGCTATCGCTTGGCGGCTGCTTCGAGATCTACGATCTCTTTCTCACCGGCTACATCGCCCCGGGCCTCAA
>JAICIT010000208.1 GCA_025960445.1 Bradyrhizobium sp.
ACGCCGCAGCGTCGGGTCAGGTACCCCGGCAATCAGTGCAATTCGGTCTGGCGCCGATCTCGCCGCCGATCCAAGCAACTCGCCAAGCGTGATGTCGCGCACCGCCGGAGTTGTGGGACCCGCCAAATAAGATTCTGCCAAAACCATAACCGTCCCCCAATGCCCGGGTCGGCGTCCAGTCTCTGTCCAAGCTAGCGCATTCGGCTTGTTTAACTGCAGCCGCGCGAACCAAATTTTTTGTCTTCAATCGGTGTATCTGAGACCGAATTTTCCGATTTGTCATCGGGAATATTCTTCTGGCTGCGGGAAAGTGCCACGGCTGCAGCCAAAGACGTTGGCGCTTGACATCGGTCGTCCATGCCCCTGTGATGGGCATCAAGAATAATCAAGAAACGCGATGCACAATTTCCAGGGAGGGTTTGATGCTGGTGCGTAAAGCTGCCCGCGTGCTGGGCGGGCTGTTTGCTGCGGTCGCGGCATTGGGACTGGCGGTTTCCGCCCATGCCCAGGATAAGAAAATCAAGATCGGCGTCATCTTCGACCTGACCGGTCCGCTTGCGGGCGGCGGTTCGGAGCTCGAATACATGGGCGCTAAAATCATGCTCGATCAATTCAGCAAGACCGGCGTCGAAGGTTACAAGATCGAGACCGTCTATGCGGATGCTCAGAGCAAGCCCGACGTGGCGATCAATGAATCGGTGCGCCTGCTCGAGCAGGAAAAGGTCGACATGCTGCTGGGCTTCTTCTCGTCCGCGCAGTGCGTGCCGGTTGCAGCTCGCGTCGAGCAGTTGAAGAAGTTCATGTGGATGACCACCTGCATTTCTTCGGGCGTGTTCGAAAACAAAAACTACAAATATGTCTTCCGGCCCCAGGCGAGCGGCGACCAGTTCGGTCTCATGACCATGGACTTCATCGCCCAGAACGCGAAGTCCAAATTCGGAAAAGAGCCAAAGGACCTGCGCGTCGCCATCATCCACGAGGATGGCGCCTATGGTGTCGACGTGGCGAAAGGCAACGTCGCCGGCGCCAAGAAGGCTGGATTCAATCTGGTGCTGAAGGAAGGCTATTCGGCCACAGCGCCTGACCTGTCCGCGCTGGTCACGAAGCTAAAGCGCGCCCAACCCGACGTCATTTTCCACACCGGCTACAATCCGGACATCACGCTGCTGTTGCGGCAAGCTCGCGAACAAGGGTTGAAGTTCGGCGCGCTGGTGGGCCATGGCGCGGGCTATGGCGTCTATGAGAAGCTGAAGGAAGGTCTCGGTACCGACGTCAACTACATCTTCAATACCGATCCGATCTCGATCTGGCTGGCTAACCAGAAGACGATGGATCCGAAGCTGGCGCCAATCATCAAGACCGTTGGCGAGGAATTCGACAAGCTGAAGCCGGGCGTTGCCATCCGCTCCGCCCATGTCGGCATTGCCGCCTCGAACACTTACGTGTTCCTGGCCGACGTGCTGCCGCGCGCCATCAAGAAATATGGCGGCGTTGATCCCGACGCATTGCGCAAGGCTGCGGTCGAGACCGATCTTCCCGAAGGCGGGACGATGCTTGGCTTTGGCGTCAAATTCCACGCCGAAGGCACGCCGATGTCTGGGCAGAATGAACGATCGTTCCCGGTCGTCATCCAGTACGTCGATGACAAGTCGTATGTGGTTTGGCCGAAGAGCCAGGCGCAGCGCGAGGCGGTGCTGCCGCTGCCGGCAGGCACGACCTATAGCTACAAGTGACCCCTGGAGCCTCTCACTTCTGAAATCATCGGAAGCGAGGCTCCATTCTTTTGCTCGACTCGGTTGTCCTGACGCGAGGCGTGCCCTCGCTCGATGAAGGCTCTACCCCAGGGAAGGGATCGTCTTGCTGGTAGTCGAGGGGCTGGTAAAGCGATTTGGCGGTTTCACCGCCGTCAACAACGTATCGTTTCGGGTTGCACAGGGTGAGATTCTCGGCCTGATCGGGCCGAACGGTTCGGGCAAGAGCACGATCTTCAACATGCTCTCCGGCACGTTCCGGCCTTCGGCGGGATCGATGAAATTCGCAGGCGACGAGATTTCCGGTCTCGCGCCGCATCGGATCATCAATCGTGGCATCGGCCGCACATTCCAGATCCCGCGTCCTTTCCATCGACTCACGATATTCGAGAACGTCGCGCTCGCCGGCTACTTCGGCCAGGGACGGCACAGCCGCTCAAAAGCAGAGGACGCAGCCGAACGCGCGCTTGCGATGGTTGGCCTGCCCACCGATCGCGCGACAGAAGTCGATGGGCTTGGAGCGGCCGGCTTGAAGAAGCTGGAGCTGGCAAAGGCGCTGGCAACCGGGCCGAAGCTGCTGCTCGCCGACGAGAGCCTCGGCGGGCTCGATGAGACCGAGATGGACCAGGCCGCCGACATGCTGCGAAAAATTCGCGACGAGCTTGGCATCACGATCATCTGGGTCGAGCACATTATGGGCGTGCTGATGCGCGTGGTCGATCGCGTGATGGTGCTGGATCACGGCGAGAAGATTTCCGAGGGCCTGCCGAGCCAGGTATCGAGCGACCCTCGCGTGGTCGAAGTCTATCTCGGCACCGATGCCGACGCGACGCAAGCGGTCGCTACGAAAGCGCGTCGGTAGGCGGTGCACGCATGCTTGAATTGAAATCAATCGATGCGGGCTACGGAACGTTCCAGGCGCTGTTCGGCGTCAGCCTTCACGTAAAGGCAGGCGAAGCAGTCGGCGTGATCGGCCCGAATGGGGCCGGCAAAACCACCTTAATGCGGGTGATCTCCGGCCTGATCCGGCCTCGCGCGGGCAAGGTTGCGATGGAAGGTGTCGATGTTCTGAAAACGCCGGAGCATCGCATTGTCAGTCTCGGCATCGCGCACGTGCCGGAGAACCGCCGCTTGTTTCCCCGGCTGAGCGTGGAAGACAATTTGAAGATGGGCGCCTTTATGCCCGAAGCACGTGCGCGCTACGCCGAGCGGCTGGCGTTCGTGTTCGATCTGTTTCCCCGCATGAGAGAGCGCCGCCACCAGCTTGCCGGAACGATGTCCGGCGGCGAGCAGCAGATGTGCGCTATCGGCCGCGCGCTGATGTCCGATCCGAAATTGCTGCTACTGGACGAACCCTCGGCCGGACTTGCGCCTGTCGTCGTGCAGCAGGTGTTCGAACTGGTGAAGCGGATACGCAGCAGCGGACTGACCGTGCTGATCGTCGAACAGAATGTCCAGCAGGTTTTGCGCGTGGTCGACCGCGCTTACCTGCTGGAAGCCGGCACGATACGCGCCACGGGCAAATCAAGCGAGATGCTGGCCGACGACACGATCCGACAGGCGTATCTTGGAGTGTAGGTGAAGCGATGACGGATATTTTCGACATCTACCTGCTGGAAGCGATGGTCAACGGCATCCTGCTCGGCGGCGTGCTGGCACTGCTGGCGCTTGGACTGAACCTGATCTTCGGTGTGATTGACGTGACCTGGATCTGTTACGCCGAACTCGTCATGATCGGCATGTACGGCATGTACTATCTGGTCCAGTATTTTGGCTTGCCGTATTACGCTGCGGCTCCGATAACGATCCTGCTGGTGGCCTTGCTCGGCGCGCTGTTGCATTTATTGGTGATCGCTCCCCTGCTCTCGGCGCCCCCGATCAACCAGCTTCTCGCCACCGGCGGCGTGCTGTTCATACTCCAGAGCGTCGCCACGGTTGCGTTCGGCATTGATTTTCGCAACCTCGGCATCCGTCTGCCGGTGCTGCAATTCGCCGACATGCACTTCAGCTATTCCCGTCTGCTGGCTTTTGCGGCCGCGTTAATCGGCATGGTGCTGGTATATCTGTTCATGACGCGAACCTATGTCGGCACAGCGATCCGGGCGATTTCGCAGGACCGCCAAATCATGGCCCTGATGGGGGTCGACACTCGCCGCATCTATCTCATCACGTCAGCCCTCGGCGGGGCGCTGGCCGGCCTCGCCTCCTGCCTCTTGGTGCTGCAATACGACGTACATCCGTTTGTCGGGCTTTCGTTCGGCCCGATCACTTTCCTGATTTGCGTGCTGGGTGGCCTGGGTAATTTTCTCGGCGGCTTCGTGGCCGCGTTCGTGTTCGCGGAAATCATTTCGCTCGGCGGGCTGTTTTCCGATCTCGAGTGGGGCTATGTGCTGGCATTCGCTTTCTTCATTATCATGATGTTCATCAAGCCCGCCGGACTGTTGGCGAGGCGCTCATGACGATGCGTCAGCTTGGGCCCTGGGTTGTCGGCGCGGCGCTGATCGCGCTGCCGTTCGTGTATCGCGAACCCTATCACCTGCACCTCGTGATCCTCATCCTGATCTGGTCGTTTGCCTACACATCGTGGTCGATGATGGGCCGCTTCGGTCTGGTTTCACTGGGGCACGGCGGGTTCATGGGCGTCGGCGCGTATGTGACGGCGCTGCTGTGGAATCATCTGGGAGTTTCACCCTGGCTCGGTATTCCCGTCGCGATGTTTGCAGCCGCGATGCTGGCGATTGTCGTGGGCTATCCCTGCTTTCGCTTCCGTATCAGAGGGCATTATTTCGTGCTGGTGACGCTGGCTCTGTCCGGCATCGTGCTGCAGGTGATCACCGCCACGCGGGACTATACCGGCGGATCGCTCGGCTATACTCCGGAACGCGCCAGGGGCAGTCATCTGCTGGCGTTGCAGTTCGATGACAAACTCACCTGGTATCTGATTGCGCTTGGAGTCTGGGCGGCGGGACTGGCAATCTGGCAATGGACCGACCGCAGCATGGACCGCTATGCGCTGGAAGCGATCTCCGAGGACGAGGATGCGGCCGCCGCGGCCGGTGTCAACGTGACCTGGGAGAAGCTGAAGATCACGGTTATCAGCGCGCTGATGACGTCGCTCGCCGGCGCGCTCTACTGCCAGTACCAGATGTTCATCTCGCCGGACACGGTCAGTGGAATTTCGGTGTCGCTGCAGATGGTTTTTGCCGTGATCGTCGGCGGCCTCTACGTCTCGCTGGGGCCGACGATCGGGGCGATCATCACCATCCTGTTGGCTGAGATATTGCGTATCGGTTTCGGCACCGGAGCTGTGGGCTGGGATAATCTTGTCTATGGCGTGCTGCTGGTGGTGTTCATTATCTTTCTTCCCGAGGGCATTTTGGGCAGCATCCTTGAAAAACTGAAGCCGCGAGCCAAGCGGTGGCAAGACAAGGGCTAGGGCGCGGACTCATTAGCACGCAAGCCAATCCGGATTGATGGAAGCTTGACGAACGCCGGATAGTTGGCCGCGAGTTCGGGTTGCGACACGCCGGCATAGCTTGATGTGAGGAATCCCGACGGACAAAGCGATTATAGCAAGTCGACATGCGGCAGACGTACCAAAATCGACTCGAATGAGCCAAAGCGGACCTAGACTGTGCGTCAACGACCTAAAATCAGGCTTTCGTACCGACCACGGTAGACTCGCCAATCCCGTTTGCTGCGGTACAATTTGTACCCCGCTGGTGGGGACCAGTCTCTTGCGCCGAGGCATGGAGCTTCAGTGGTGTCGATAGAGCAATCGCGTGAGTCGGATCAATTCTCCGCGTTCGAGTTGG
>JAICIT010000209.1 GCA_025960445.1 Bradyrhizobium sp.
ATGCGATTGTGGCGAGCGCGCCGAAAGCTGAGGTGAAGCTGTCGGGCGCCGCATTGCTGATGGGAAGGCTTCGCGCGGAAAGTCTCAACCTCGTTGACGCCGAACTAGCGGTCCGCATCACACCTGACGGCTTCGTTACCGTCTCAACCGGCGACAATGCCCGTCCGCTCGCCACCGGCGTAGCTTCAAAACGACAATCCGGCACCATTCCGGTTTATCCACCCCAGAGCTCTGGACCGCCTACGATTGCGCCGGTGACGCCATCGCCAGGCGCTCCAGCGTCCAGCACGACGAATAAACCTGAGAACGCGAGTGGATTGCTTGCCGGACTCGATTGGCTTGACAGCTTGAGCCTGACCGGGCTCGACGGGCAAAACCTCAATGAGATCGGTCTGAAAAACGGCAGCCTGATCATCGATGACCAGCAGCGCGGCAACAAATGGACTTTCGAAAACATCTCGTTGAGCCTTCGCCGGCCCAGCGCCGGCGGAGTTGCGCTGAGTGTAGGCGAAGAGGGCAGCCGTGCCTGGTCGCTGCGTGTTGCCGTCGGGCCGGCCGCGAACGGCGTGCGAACGGTGGATATCCGCGCTGATAAAGTTTCAACCAGCAATATCCTGCTGGCACTGCGGTTGAAGGATCTCACCTACAACGCTGATCTGCCGCTCACCGGCGAATTAAAGGGTGAGTTGGGGCGGGATGGCCTGCCAACCTATTTCCGCGGCAAGCTCAACGCCGGCGCGGGTACGCTGATCGACAGCGACACGCCCGATTATCCCATGGCAATCGATTCCGCCGAATTGAACCTCGAATGGGACGCCGGACGTCGCGTGCTGGTTGCGCCCTTCAAGATCGTTTCCGGGCAGAATCGGATCACGCTGCTCGCCCATCTTGAACCGCCCAACGGCAACATTCCTGATTGGCAACTCGGGCTGAGCGGCGGCACTATCGTGCTAGCCGCGATCGATCCGGAACAGCCGCCGCTGATCTTCAACCGCATCGCGATCGCCATTCGCTTCGATACTGAAAAACGCCGAGTGTTGCTGACCCAGGCCGATATCAGCAACGGTGAGATCGGAGTCGCCGGAACAGGAAGTATCGACTATTCGGCTGAGCCGCGCCTGGCGATTGGATTTGCGGGGACGCCCATGTCGGCGTCCGCGCTGAAGCGAATGTGGCCCGTCCTGGTGGTTCCGGAAGTCCGCGAATGGGTGATCGAGCGGATCGAACGCGGTTCGCTTCAGCGCATCGAAATTGGCGTCAATTCACCGGTACATAATTTGTCCCGGCGCGGTCCGCCGATCCCCGATGACGGCCTCGCGGTCAACATTATCGCCAGCGGTGTGACGGTGCACCCGGTCGACGAACTGCCATCGGTACGCGATGCGGATCTGAGGGCACATGTCACCGGTCGCACCGCGACCGTCACGATCGGGCAGGGGGCCTCCGATACGCCGGCCGGACGCAAGCTCAACATCACCGACTTCGTATTTGAGGTACCGGACATGGCGCCCAAGCCGGCGCCCGCCAAAGTGAAATTCCGCATTGATGGTCCGGTGCCGGCGGCGGCTGAAATTCTTGCCTCCGATCGTCTCAGTGAGTTTTCCGGCACCCTCATCGATCCCAATTCGAGCAAGGGCACCGTTTCCGCCCTGGTTACGCTCGCCTTGCCGATCAAGCGCGAACTGACGAAGGCTGACACCACCTATACCGTCACCGCTGACCTCGGCGGGTTCGCCGCGGACAAGCTGGTGATGAATCAAAAGCTCGAGGCCAACGTCCTGAAGGTGGTCGCGAACAACGCGGGTTATCAAGTCAAGGGTGACGTCAAGATCAACGGGCAACCGGCATCACTGGATTACCGAAAGCCGGCCGAAGGTGATGCCGACATCAAATTACAGGCGACGCTCGATGATACAGGCCGCGCGCGACTCGGGCTGGACCTCGGTCCAGCCATCAGCGGCGCGTTGCCGGTCAAGGTGAGCGGCAAGGTGGGAAGCGGCGACAGCCGGGTCGGCATCGACGCCGATCTGACCTCGCTGAAGCTCGACAACATGCTGCCGGGCTGGGTCAAATCACCGGGCAAGTCGGGCCGCGCCGCGTTCAACGTAGTCCAGAAGGGTCAGTCGACGCGGCTCGAAGACATCGTGATCGATGGCGGCGGGACGCTGATCAAGGGATCAATCGAGATCGACCAGAACGGCGATCTCATGAACGCGAATTTTCCAACCTATTCGCCGTCTGAAGGCGACAAGACCTCGCTGAAGGCGGAGCGCGGCTCCGATGGCGTCCTCAAGGTGACGATGCGTGGCGATGTTTTCGACGGCCGCGGGTTCCTCAAGTCGGCGATTTCAGGCAAAGACGCTGATCCCAAAAGCAAGATCAGGAACATCGATTTCGATGTGGATCTGAAACTCGGCGCGGTGGCCGGCTATTTTGGCGAGGCATTACGCAGCGTCGATTGCAAGCTGTCCCGCCGCAATGGCGTGATCAGAAACTTCGCGTTGAGCGGCAAGCTTGGGCGCGATACCCCGCTGACAGGTGACCTGCGCGGCCGCGGACAAGGCCGTGACGTGATCTATCTGGATACCAAGGATGCCGGCGCGTTCTTCCGCTTCACAGACATGTATTCCAAGGTGATCGGAGGCCAGCTTCAGCTGGCGATGGACCCACCGACTGTTGAGCCGAGCGCTAAAGAGGGACTGCTCAGTGTCCGCGACTTCTCCGTGAAAGGAGAAGCCGCGCTTGATCGAGTGGCTGCGGGCGGCTCGGCAGGCGTGCAGAACGGTGTTTCGTTTTCGCGCTTGCGCGCGGAATTTACCCGGCAAAACGGCCAGCTTGCGATCCGTGAAGGCGTTTTGAAGGGACCGATGATCGGCGGCACCATTGAAGGCAGCATCGATATTCCCGGCAATCAAGTGCGCATGAGTGGCACCTTCGTTCCGATGTACGGACTGAACAACATGTTCGGCCAGATTCCGATTGTCGGCCTTTTTCTCGGGGGCGGGAGCAACGAGGGGCTGATCGGCGTCACCTACGAGATCGTCGGCACCCCCGGCCAGCCGGTGCTTCGGGTCAATCCGATTTCGGCAATGGCGCCTGGCGTCCTCCGTAAGATTTTCGAGTTCGGCACCGGCAAGCAAAATACGCCAACCGAATTTCCGCCGAACAACTGATCGCAAATTTTCTGCAACTGAGCTCTCTCGCGCCTGCGTCATACTCGCAGCCGTTCGTCAAAAGTCTTCGCGTTCACCATCGGCACTGACGAATCATCAAAAGCTCTCCCCCCGACCATCAAATGAGCGCTCGTTCGCGCTTCTTCCCCTGTTACCAGCGCGAGTTGGGACAGGAACCTTCCTGTTCCGGTGGGATTATCTGGATCGCGGGGATCGGAACAGGAGGCTGACATGAACGGGTTGATTTATCTGGTGGGCCTGATCGTCGTTATCTTGGCGATACTTTCATTCTTCGGTCTGCGATAGAGGTCGGCAAACATGAGCATGGAAGCCGTTACGCGATCCGATGAGGACGGCCGGTATTTGCAATGGACGCCGGTTATTGCTGGCGCGATCGGCGGCGCGGCGCTCTCGTTTATCTTTTTGACGTTCGCCGTCGCGGTTGGTCTCGCAGTCAGTTCGACCTCGCCCAGCTGGCGGGATACTTCGGCTGCCCTGGCGATACTTTCCGGCATCTACTTGATAATTCAGGCCGTCGTAAGTTTCGGATTCGGCGGCTACATAGCGGGCCGACTTCGCAGAACTTCTGGCGCGTCCGCCACCGAAGAAGTGGAAACGCGCGATGGTCTGCACGGCTTGGCGGCTTGGGCGTTGGCCGTTCTTATCGGTGCCGCTCTGGCGACGGTCATCGGCGCTTCAAGCCTCAGCCGCTCATCGCCGGCTCGCTCCACCCCAAATGCCACCGCCGCCGAACCCCTCCTGAGCTATGAACTTGACCGGCTGTTCCGTTCCGGGCGACGGCCGCCCAATGTCGATCTTACTTCGGAGCGGGCCGAGGCCGGGAGGATCTTGTTGACGTCCTCAAGCCATAACGGCGTAAGCGGCGACGACAGGACCTATCTCATTCAGCAGGTAGGATCTGCCACCGGGCTTTCCCCGGCGGACTCCGAGCGGCGGGTCGACAGCGCTATCGCCAATTCAAAGGCTGCAATCGCCCGGTCGCGTCGGAGTACGGTTATCCTGGCTTTCTCGTTGGCGGCCGCAACGCTGCTCGGAGCCGTAGCCGCTTGGGCTGCAGCCTGCGCCGGCGGCAGACACCGCGACGGCGCCCCGCTTCCAGAGTGGATGGAGCACGCCAACAGCTTTGAGCGAAGGAGAATTGTGGTTCATAGCTGAGCGGGCCGCAAAAGAACTCAGCGCCGCAACGCCGGCACCACCAGAAACGGGATCATCCCGCATATCACACTGATGAGCGAGAACGCGATCAGCGGGTTGTAGCTGTGGCTCCAGTCATGGATCAGGCCGCCGCCCCAGGAGCCGATCGCCGACCCTAGTCCGCTGCCGATGGAGATCGTCCCGTAGATCGTGCCTACCCGCTCGCCGCGAAATATCTTCATCGAGGTTGCAGTCAGGAGCGGTCCGCGTGAGCCGATCATGCTGCCGAAACACACCACAAAGCCTGCCAGCAGCCAGAAATTCGGATACCACTGCAACAACCACAGCATGAGAATGCCGACGATCGACACAGCATAGCTGAACAGTACGGACGGCCTGCGGCCGATGATTCCATCGAGAGAGCTGACGCCGAGCATTCCAAACAGCAGCACAACCCCGCTGAATCCCCACGCCGTGGCCGCCTGCAATGGCGGAAACCCCGCGTCAATCAGATACGCCACGACCTGCGGCGAGATCGCATACATGCCGATGGCGGTGAAGAAGAACGTCGAAAATAGCGCCCAGAACGCGTGATGACGCACCGCGCGGAGCAGCGTCCAGCCCTCGTCAACGAATGCATGGCCAGCGGTTGTTGAGAGATGGGGCGAGCCGGTCGAGAACAACCGCCAGGGCAATAGCAATAGCGGCACCAACAGCAATAGCGTGATGGTGCCGAAGAGCTGATACGCGTCGCGCCAGCCAATGTGATCGATCAGGAGCTGCGATGCGGGCAGCAGGATCAGCACGCCCGCGCCGGTGGCGGAATAGACAACGGCCATCGCGGTGGACAATCGAGGCCCAAACCAGCGACCGAGCAGGATAGAGTTCGGAACATTGCCGATAAACGCGATGCCGATCCCAACGCAAAGGCCGAGGCTCAACTGGAACTGCCAAAGGTGCTGCGCGTGGGCGGCGACCAGGAAGGCGCCGCCGAGCAACAGCAGCCCGGCGGCATATACGGTTCGCGGTCCTGAGCGATCGAACAGCCGACCGATCAGCGGCGCGGCGAGACCTCCCGCAAGCGCGCTCAATGAGTAAACAGAAACCACTTGCGCGCGATCCCAGCCAAAGCTTTCCGAGATTGGCTTGAGGAATACCGAGAAGCTTTCACCAAGGCCGCGGCCGAGCACCGAGAGTGTGAAACACAGCGCCAGCAC
>JAICIT010000210.1 GCA_025960445.1 Bradyrhizobium sp.
ACCACCGAACCGGCGGCAATCCGGGCGCAATGGCCGACTTCGATGTTGCCGAGAATTTTTGCGCCCGCTCCAATCAATACACCGCGGCGGATCTTGGGATGGCGGTCCTCGTTTTCCTTGCCGGTGCCGCCGAGCGTGACACCATGCAGGATCGAGACGTCGTCCTCGATGACAGCCGTTTCACCGCACACAAAACCGGTGGCGTGGTCGAGGAAGATACCGCGGCCGATCCGGGCGGCGGGATTGATGTCGGTTTGAAATACCGCCGAAGAGCGGCTTTGAAGATAGTAGGCAAAGTCCTTGCGAGATTTGCGATAGAGCCAGTGCGCGAGACGATGCGTCTGCAGCGCGTGAAAACCCTTGAAATAGAGCAGCGGGTCGATGAACCGTGACGTCGCGGGGTCACGATCGTATACCGCGACCAGGTCGGCCCGGAACGCATTGCCTAAATCCGGTTCGTCCCGCAGCGCCTCGTCATAGGTCTGGCGTATCAAGTCGCCTGACAGCGCCGAATGATCCAGACGTTCAGCGATGCGATGGACTATCGAGTCCTCCAGCCGGTCGTGATGCAGCACGATCGAATAGATGAACGAGGCCAACTCCGGTTCGCGACGAACGATGTCTTCCGCCTCGGTGCGCACGCGATCCCAGATCGGGTCGAGCGCTGCAAGCTTTGCGCCCTGCGGATTGATCTGATGCTTTGACATGTGCTGCTCTCGCATTCTCAATTTCTGATGGATTGTAGCATGAACGGCGGACGGCTGTCCCGCCCCGGCAAACCTTTTGATTCCGGCTTCACCGAAAGCCGAAACCTAAAATATTGAAGCGGCACATGTTTCTCGGGAGCGATGGGCGCCCTCTTCCGCAACAGCCTTGGCTCCAATTGGTCGGGAATTCCGGGAATTCAAGCGGGGCTTTCAACTATTGGTGGATTTCCGTAGACTGCGCTTGCCCGGCATGGTGATCAAGGTCAGTCGGGAGGACGAAGCATCACTACGGATATATTGCGCACGCGCATGGCGGACCCAGCCTGGGCGTGGACATCTGCCGTCATCATCCCGGTGATGCTGCTCGCGCCAGCGTTGTGGAACGGCTATCCGTTGCTCCAATGGGATACCGGCGGTTATCTGGCCCGCTGGTACGAGGGTTATCTGGTCCCCAGCCGCTCCACCGTGTTCGGCCTTTATCTTCATCTCGGCGAGGGCTCGAGCTTTTGGCTCGATCTCGGCATTCAGGCGTTGGCGACGCTGTGGATACTGCAGCTTACGCTCCGGGTGTTCGGCATTGTCGGGCCAGTTCGGACATTGGGGCTGGCTCTCGCATTGGTCGTGACCACCGCGCTGCCTTGGCTCGCCAGCATGCTGCTGACGGATATCTTTGCCGGCCTGTCGATCCTCTCGCTCTTTCTTCTGGTGCTTCACGACCACAAGCTTTCGACGCTCGAAAGGTACTCGCTGTTTGTATTCACCGCCTTTGCGGCGGCTACCCACAGCGCCACCCTGGCCGTGCTGCTCGGGCTCTGCTGCATAGGCTGGATCGCGCGGCCGTTCTTGCGCGGACGGATTGCGGTGGTGCCGCTGGCGCGCAGCACCCTGACGACCGTTGTTGGCGCCGGAATGCTGCTGGCGGCCAATTTCGCCCTGTCCGGAGAACTGGCCTGGACGCCCGGAGGTTACGGCGTCGCATTCGGCCGGATGCTGCAGGATGGCATCGTTACGCGTTACCTCAGGGATCATTGTCCACAGGCCAAACTGAAGCTCTGTCCCTATCGCGACCAGCTCCCCGCCACCGCCGATGAATTCCTGTGGGGCAAGAGCATGTTCAACGCGCTCGGGCGTTTCAAAGGCTTGAACGACGAGATGGGCTTCATCACCCTGCATTCGCTGGCCGACTATCCGCTGTGGCAGGCGGAGGCAGCGATCACGGCCACCGGACATCAACTCATAAGCGTCGGCACGGGAGAAGGTACCAACGGCTGGATTCCTCATACCTACGGGATCATCGAGCGCTACATCCCGGCGCAAGTGAAGGCAATGCGCGCGGCGCATCAGCAGCATTGGGACATCAATTTCACTATCGTCAATTGGCTGCATATTCCGGTCGCGCTGGCGTCGATGCTGGTGGTTTTTGGGATATTCGTGAATTCAATTTGGCGGCGTCGGATCGATGATGTCGCGTTGTTAGCCGGGACGGTCTCGTTGGCGTTGCTGGGCAACGCGTTCGTCTGCGGGGTATTATCCGGACCTCATGATCGCTACGGCGCTCGCATGGTGTGGGTGGCAACGTTCACAGTGTTGATCGCCGGCCTCCGGCATTTCGCGTCGCGCGATAAACCGCCGGCCACTTACTTGCGTCGTGACAAGAACTCCAGCACGCCTGATTTGTAGACCTTGTCGCCGACGGCGCGCATATGGTCGCGTTTCGGGATGTCGAGGACCTCGGCGCCGCGAATGATTTTACCGAGCGCTTGTGCCGAGCCCGCGATCACATCTTCTGTGCCGACCGCGATCAGCACCGGCACCTTGATCTCGGCGACCTCCTCCTCGGTCATCAGCCGCCGCGAGCCGCGCAGGCAGGCGGCGAGTGCGCGGCGGTCCGAGCGGGTCTGATCGGCGAAGGCTCGAAAGGTGCGCCCGACCGGATCGGTTACATCCTCCAACGAGGATGCCTCGAGCGCCTCGGCGACGTTTTCGCCGGGGCCACCACCTTTGATCAGGCCAATTCCGATTCCTCCCAAAATCGCCGACCGCAACCGCTGCGGCTGGCTGCACGCGAGCCATGCCGTCATCCGCGAGCCCAGCGAATATCCCATGATGTCGGCGCGCTCGATACCAAGATGATCCATCAGCGCGGTCACATCGCTGGCCATCGTAGGGATGTGATAGAGCTCCGGATCATAGAGCTTGCTGGACTCACCATGGCCGCGATTGTCGAGCGCGATCACGCGCCGGCCGTTTCGTTTCAATTCCGAAACCCAGCTCGGATAGACCCAGTTCACCTGCTTGGTCGAGGCAAAACCATGCACGAGAACGATCGGCTCTCCCTCGCCCTCATCGAGATAGGCGATCTCAACCCCGCCGTTGTGAAAACTCGACATCATGCTTTCCGCTGGGTTGGGATTTGACTGAGGGCCGGCGCGAGCCGCTAGCCGGTTATGCCGGCGACCGCCATCGCGGGTTCGGACGAGCCCGCTGACGCGATCTTTTTGCGCAGCCGTCGCGCTTTCTTGCGATCGAGCCACGACTGGGTCAGGCGCTCGGTGGTGGTCTTGATCGAAGAGAGCAGCCCGAACAGCGCCAGCGCAGCACCCATGATCCACATTGTGAGGTCGAAGGCGCCGGCCGCCAGCACCAGCGCGCCGCGACCCAGCAGTTTGAGGATCGCGCGGGTCTTGCCGCCGCTGGCTTCGGCCAGCCGCGCGGCGCGCGTCAGGTCTTTCGGAGTTTCGGCCACGCGCAACGTGTCCTGCGCGGCGCGAATACCGGCCTTCTCGCCCACGCGCCCAACATCCTTGGCAGCACGAAACAGCGCGCCCGCCTTCTCGGTGCGGAAAGCGGCGCGTATCGCACCGATAGTCTGACCGGGCCTCAGCACCGAACCGGTGGCGACCGCGTTCTGCAGCATCGGTGCGTCCACCACTTCGCGCGCCGAGCGGCCGGCCCATTCCGTGAGCCGCTCGCCGAGGCGGCCGACCTTGCGGGCGTCCTTCACCAGCGTCAGACCGGCCCGGGCCGGAGCGATCCCGCCGAGAGAGACATAAGTGGCCGCGGTCACCGCGAGACCGGCGGCAGCGAGACCAAGTATCAGCCGATCGGTCTCCTCGCCCATCAGCAGGTGCTTGCCTTCGCGCACCACATCCCTGATATCGCCGAACACGAACAGATCGCCGGCGACGGTACCTGACAGGCTTGCAACGTCCTCGGTATTTCCGGTCACGAGTCCGGTTGCAAAACCCCTGGCGAAATGAGAGGAGGAATTTTGTTCCGCGACGGCATCAGCGACACGCTTGGTCAATTCATCGTTCAGGCGAATGTCCTTGGCCGTGGCAAGCTCGACAAAGCTACCGGCAAGGTCGGCGTCGTTGGCTGCGAGCGCCGCTTCGATATTGTCCGCGATCACCGCCGGGTCGTTCCGCACAACAGAATCCACCGCGAGGTCACTCAGTTCGGCGGGGTCGTCTTGGGCTGCCAGAATCACGGCGCCGTCGCGGGCATGCGGCCACAGCAGCGCGCACGTCAACGCGCACAGCACCATGCCGGACAAACCCAAACCGATCCGCAGCCGTTTCATCCCTAAAAACCCGGCTTTTTCGCCTGCCCTCAAATGGTGCGCCGTTTTTTAAACACAACGGCTCCGACGAAAGAAGGGATAGGCCCGACGAAAGAAGGGCTTCTCTGTGACAACAAGATTGTGTCGAATTTGCATGAGCAAACGACCGATCGGGGCACTAGGAATCAACTGTATCGGCCAGTATGGTGCGCAGCTTCCGATGCTGCTGCGGCGTGTTGAGTGAGTTCTGCTCCATTGCCACGCAAGGTGAATACAGATGTCCGACCATGTTGTTCCGCACTTCCACAACGACGCAGGCGTTGCGGTGATCGAAATCGGCTCGCACGAGTTCATGTGCGTGGGCGCGAATCCGCCTTTCGACCACCCGCATGTCTTCCTCGACCTCGGCAACGACAATGAAATCATCTGTCCGTACTGCTCGACGCTTTTTCGTTTTGCCGCTGACCTCAAGCCCGGCGAGGCCCGCCCGCCCGAATGCGTCGTAAAGGACAAGGCAGCCTGATCCAGCGGTGGCAGCCTCGCGCACCATCTTCGTTGCTGGTGCCGGAATCGGAGGATTGACGGCTTCGCTGGCGCTCGCGGCACGGGGATTTCGCGTTGTCGTTCTGGAGAAAGCCGAGCGCCTCGAGGAAATCGGGGCCGGTGTCCAGCTTTCGCCGAATGCCAGCCGCGTGCTGGTTGCGCTCGGATTGCAGTCGCGGCTCGCCGCGCGCGCAGTCAGCGCCGATACAATCAGCCTGATGAGCGTGCAGAGCAACGGCGAGGTCGCTCGCTTGCCGCTCGGGCAAACCGCTGCTGTTTGTAACGACGCACCCTACTGGGTGGTGCACCGCGCCGATCTGCAGGCCGCGCTGCAGGCCGAGGTCAAGGAGCATCACGACATCGAGTTGCGGCTTGGCTGCCAATTCGAGGACGTGGCCACGCACGCCAAGGGGCTGACAGTCGTTCAACGCAATGGCATGAGGCGCCAGCAGGATCTGGCGCTGGCCTTGATTGGGGCCGACGGAATCTGGTCCGCCGTCCGGCACCATCTGTTTCCCGAACTGCAACCTCAATTCTCCGGTCTGATCGCCTGGCGCGGAACGCTCGATGCCAGCCAGCTGCCGCGCGAATATGCCTCGCGCGGGGTCCAGGTGTGGATGGGCCCGAACGCGCATCTGGTCGCGTATCCGATTTCCGGCGCTCGTCAGATCAACATCGTGGCCGTGGTGCCGGGGACGTGGAAC
>JAICIT010000211.1 GCA_025960445.1 Bradyrhizobium sp.
GGCTCCGGAATGGGTCCCTACGCAGCCTCGAAGGCCGGCGTGCACCGCCTGACCGAGGCGCTCTCCGCCGAGTGGAAAGGCAAGATCACGGTCAACGCCGTGCTGCCCTCGATCATCGACACACCTGCCAATCGCGCGAGCATGCCGCAGGCGGACTTCGGCAAATGGGTAGCGCCGCAAGAGCTCGCCGAGGTGATCCTGTTTCTAATTGGCGACGCCGCCAGCGCCGTGACTGGCGCTTTGATTCCGGTGAGCGGCCGTGTCTAGCCATTCACGACGACAGGCCTCACGTCTTCACGAGCTTTTTCAATACCGCGCTAAAGCGAATGCTTCGTTTGCCTGCAAGCGCGGTCGCTTCCGCGAGAGCTCCTTCTTCATCGTAGCTACCAGAGAACCCGATGCCGACCTCGTGACCACCGAACACCGGCCGCGCGCCCTGGCTCGGGGTGTGCTCATGGTTGACCAGTTCGCCCTTCCATCTGCCATTCGAACTGGCGCAGGAGCCGATGTAATCGAAAAATGCGTCACCACCGCGGATTTTACCGTCGTGCAGCACCATCACACCGGTGTTGCCGCCGTCGAGGCCGTCAAGCATCCGGATGTGAATGGAATAGAGACCGTTTCCAATCGCGCCTTTTCCGGCCGGCGGCACCGGAGGCGCGGCCGCTTCGCTGATCGGAGTCATCACCGAGTTGAAAGCAATGCCGGGCAATTGCGTGGTGCCGCCTTCGAAAAAATATTGCGTGCCCTGTCGCCGGCCCGTGAGCGACAGGGTGATCTCATCGACCTTGAAGAGCGGTTGGAATTTTGGATCGTCGTTGTGACGCTTGCTCGAAATATCGACCAGCACCTCGTCGTTTTCGCCATCCCGATACGTGCCGATGAACGCGAATGCCGAATTCCCGCCCATCATTTTGCCGTCCCAAACGTAGAGGACGCCGCGGCGCGAGCCGTGCACGGTCCGCATCTCAACCTTGTAAAGTCCCTCTTGCATCGTCGCTCCGGCCTTTTCGGCCCGAAACCCCTGCCCTGCCAGCCCATATACATTGGCCGCCATGCCGCGCGCCATCAATCCCGAATGAGCCAATTCGTCCCGGTTCGGTTCCGCTCGAAATTCGACGATCGCCACCTGGTTTTGGCGGAATGCCGGGTCTGCCTGTGCGTCATCCGGGGTAAACTCAGGATATTGAGTCGCACCCTTGCGCTATCGGAGCCAGCTTGGAAACCGCGCTTTACCATCCCGTCAAGCGTTTCCTCGAAAACCTCGGCTTTGCGGTCAAGGGAGAGGTCGGCGGCTGCGATCTCGTGGGCTTGAGCGCGGGCGAGCCCCCGATTGTCGTGATCGGAGAATTGAAGCTGTCCTTTAATCTTGAACTGATTTTGCAGGCGGTTGACCGTGCCGGCGCGTGCGACGAAGTATGGCTTGCCGCCAAGCTGTCCGCCACTGGCAAGGGACGCGAGAGCGACGCCAGATATCGCAACCTTTGCCGCCGGCTCGGATTTGGGATGCTCGCTGTCACCAACACCGGCGAAGTGGAGGTGATCGTCAAGCCTCCTACCACTAATCCCCGGCGAGACAAGAAGAAGCGCTCGCGCCTGGTCGCCGAACACCGCCGTCGCAAAGGCGACCCGGCGATGGGTGGCAGCACCCGCGCGCCGATCATGACCGCCTATCGCCAGCAGGCGCTGGCGTGCGCATCCGCGCTCGCGCAAGGCCCGCGGCGTGTCCGCGATCTCAAGCCGGAAATTCCTGATGCCGCGAAAATTCTGCTTCACAATGTGTACGGCTGGTTCGAGCGCGCGGAGCGCGGCATTTACGTCCTGACCGAGGCCGGGCAGGCAGCGTTGAAGCGATGGCCGCAGCAACCGGTGGATTTTGCGAGCGCCGCCGAGCCAGTGCCGTGATCACGCCAATGCACTCTGCTGGAACGCACGTTCATTATAGCGACGACAGTGATTGTGCAGAGATTTGAAGGCGGGGAATGCATAGCTGGTTTGCCGCTCGTTTTGTGTATTGCAATGCAATATCGAGCCTCCTAGTTATCTGCGGTCAAATGAGAGGCCTCGGATGAGCGAAAATTGGAATACGAAATATGGGCCACGTCGCGTCCGGCGCGATCCGCCGACGCTTGACGAAGCAATTTTTGCCGCCATTGGCATCACCGATGATCAGGAAGCGCAGGCCGAGATCGCCGCTTCGCTGATGGGAATGCCTGTCGATGCTGTAACACCCGAAGTGAAAAAGATCGCGCGTACATCCGCTCGCTCTTCGACCCGTGTGATCGCGGGCGAACAGGGCGCGCAGCGCTCGGTGGTGGTCGAGCGCCGGGTCGTCAGGAAATTCGGCAACGATAAGCGCACGGGGACTTAGGCAATTCGGGGACTTAGGTTAAGCCGGCATCCAAAGCAGCGTCAGGGATCAGACCAGCACCATTTGCGTCTGCGTTACGACTGCGACCAGCTTTCCGTCCTCAGTCTCCAGCCGAGTCTGCCAGACCTGCGTTCGCCGACCGCGATGCACCGGCGTCGCCGTGGCGACGAGGGTCGCACCTTCTCGCGCTCCGCCGATGAAGTTCGTCTTGCTTTCGATGGTGGTGGTGCCCTTCGCGTCATCAGGCAAATTGATCACCGTGGCCGCCGCGCCGACCGAATCCGCCAGCGCCATGATCGCTCCGCCATGAATCGTATGGCCGAGTGTGCAGAGATCAGGTCGAACTAGCATTCGCGCGACCACGCGATCCCGTTCGGCCGCGGTAAAAGTGACGCCCTTCAGTTCAGCGAATGGCATTTTCATCGAATTCACTCGTTCAAGCGGCGTCATCAGCGACAATCCTTCCCGTTTAGCAAAACATACGCGGGGCTTGGCCGGCATGCTTCATCAACACTGTTGTTGAAACGATTACCTGCGTGGTCAAGTCCACGGTGACCTTCGTCAATTGGTGACAAACCGTTTATTTTTGACCATATCATCCCGGATGCGTCATTTCCCTCCTCGCCGGATCGTGTGTCTCACGGAAGAGACCGTGGAGACCTTGTATCTGCTTGGCGAACAGGACCGTATCGTCGGGGTGTCCGGCTACGCCGTCCGTCCGCCGCAGGTCAGGCGCGAGAAGCCGCGAGTTTCCGCCTTTATATCGGCCGACATTCCGAAAATCCTGAAGCTCGAGCCCGACCTCGTGCTGGCCTTCTCCGATCTGCAGGCAGAGATCGTTTCCGATCTCGTCCGCGCCGGCGTACCCGTTCATGTTTTCAATCAGCGAGATATCGCCGGCATTCTCGCCATGATCCGCACCGTCGGTGCACTGGTCGGCGCGGGCGATCGAGCCGATCAACTTGCAACCAGCTACGAAGAACGCCTTGCCGCCATCGCTTCGGTAACCCGGCCATTGCCAAAACCAAAAGTGTACTTCGAGGAGTGGGACGATCCGCTGATCAGCGGCATCGGTTGGGTCTCCGAGCTGATCGAAATCGCCGGCGGAGAAGACGTGCTGCCAAACCTGCGGTTTCAGCATGCGGCCAAGGATCGGATCATTTCGCCCGATCTCGTCCGCGAGACTACCCCGGACGTGATCCTGGCATCGTGGTGCGGCAAGAAAGTCGTGCCGGACAGGATCAGGAATCGGCCGGGCTGGAGTGAGCTTCCCGCTGTCCGCAACAACCGCATTGTCGAAATCAAGTCGCCGTTGATCCTGCAGCCCGGCCCCGCGTCGCTCACCGATGGACTGGATGCGATCGTCGCCGCACTTTGGCCCTCCGGCTAGAACCGCTCAACCCCGCACCATTCCGCGATGAATAGCGCGGTGGCCTTGGTCGATTGGCGCAACGATTCCAGGTCAACATACTCGTTGAAGCCGTGCATCGCCGCGCCGCTGGCTCCGAAGCAGAGGCTCGGAATGTTGTAGTACAATCCATAAAAGCGGGTGTCGGTCAGCGCCGTAAATGCGAGTTCCGAAACCGTGCCGCCATACACGGCCCGGAAGGCTTTGCCGAAAGCAGCTTCCGCTTCCGCCGAATCCTTCAGTTCATAACCTTCTGACAGAAAGCCGGACCATTCCACTTCGGGCGGGTTGTTGGAGAGGAAGCGATGATCGCGTGCTGCGGAGGAGATGCACGTAAGTATTTCGGCCTGGCAGTCGCTGATAGACCATCCGGGCAATATCGCGATCCGGCAATCGATGTCGCACCAGGCCGGCACGCTGGAGGCCCAGTCACCGCCCTTGATAATGCCCGGATTGAAATTGATCGGATGGGTTACCGCCTTGAAGTTGCGATCGCTCTTGGCGCGATCATTCCAGTCTGCTTCGAGTTTTTCGAGCGCGTGAATGAGATGGTAGCCTGCCATGATGGCGTTCGAGCCGGCGCCTGCCTCGAACACGTGCACAGGATGGCCCCGCACTTTCAATCGAAACCAAATCACTCCGACCTGCGAGCGCACCATCTTGCCCGACGTCGGCTCGGGAATAAAACATGCATCGGCGCGATACCCGCGCTGCAACGTTGAGAGCGCACCGACACCGGTACTCTCCTCCTCTATCACTGACTCGAAATGGATCCGCGCGGTTGGCTTGAAGCCCGCAGCCCTGATCGCGTCCAGAGCATAAAGCGCGCCGATGGTGCCGGATTTCATGTCGCAAGCACCCCGACCGTACATCTTGCCGTCCCTCACCACCGGCGAAAACGGCGGTGTCTCCCACATCTCAAGCGGCCCCGCGGGAACCACATCGCAATGGCCCTGCAGGATGAGCGACTTCCCAGCCATCTTCGTAGGCCGGTAAGTTCCCACGACAGTGCGCGCCTTCGAAAAATCGTGCTCGATCGGACCGAAGCCGGGCAAATCCTTCAACTCGTCAACTTCGATATGCCAGTCGTCGACCTCGTACGCTCTCTGCCGCAAGAGATCACCGATCATGTCCTGACAGGGGCCCTCGGCACCCCGGGTTGAGGGAATCGCGACGAATTCCTTGGTAGTGGCAATCTGCGCGTCGAAACGATCATCGACGGCGTCGAGAATTCTTTGATTGTTGTCGAGCGCGTTCATTGATTCCTATTTCCGTGGTGGCCTGTAGAGTTGTCGCTTCTAGAATCACATGCGTGCCAATAGATTGCGTCGAAGAGTCTTCGCGCGGAGGGAGACAGCATGCTCGGCAACCGCAATATCTTATATCTCATCATTGGCGCACTGATCGTTGCTGTAGGCGTGCTCGGTTACAATCTTTACCAGACCAAAAAGGAACCGGAAGGCCTGCAGATCAATGTCGGCCCGAACGGATTGAAGATTCAAAACAAATGAAATTTCTCGCCGCGATAAACATGATGGCCTCACAGATCCGGCCTGGCTCTCTGCTGCTGGTTGTTGGTCTTGCAATTTGGGTGTTTCCACGAGCGGTGACAGCGGAACAGGTTTCTCGTGAGCAGGATATCGTAAGTTTAAGGCTGGGCCAGCGTATCCTTGTCGATGATGGATCGTGCCCCGCCGGTCAGATCAAGGAGGTGTCCGGCACTAA
>JAICIT010000212.1 GCA_025960445.1 Bradyrhizobium sp.
CGATCATTTCGGCCCGGTGCAGTTCGTCTCCGGCAAGGGCATGGATGTTCGTCCGCATCCGCACATTGGGTTGGCCACGGTGACTTATCTGTTCGATGGCAGCATCCTGCATCGTGACAGCGAGGGCAACGTCCAGGAGATCCAGCCCGGCGCAATGAACCTGATGACGGCGGGACGCGGCATCGCCCACTCGGAGCGCACCCCTGACCTGGAGCGCAAGAATGGTCAGAAGATGCTAGGACTGCAGAGCTGGATCGCGCTGCCGGCCGCTGCCGAAGAAATCGCGCCCTCGTTCCAGCATTACGCCGCTGCCGACCTGCCCGTTGCAAGCGACCGCGGCTTTACCGCACGTGTGATCGCAGGCAGCGCCTTCGGCCTGAGCTCGCCGGTCACGATGGTGTCGCCGTGGTTTTACACCGAGGTGACAGCGGCCCAAGGCACCAGCGTTCCGCTCGATCCCGATCACGAGGAGCGCGCCATTTACCTGGTGGATGGAGAAATCGAGATCGCGGGCGATCGTTACGAGGGACCGTGTCTGCTGGTCTTCCGACCCGGCGATCGCATCACCATCAAGACCATACGACCCTCGCGAATGATGTTTCTGGGCGGCGATGCATTGGAAGGTCCGCGTCATATCTGGTGGAACTTTGTCTCCTCCAGCAAGGAGCGAATCGAGCAGGCCAAGCAGGACTGGAAAACAGGACGTTTCGAGCCGGTGCCCAACGAACACGAGTTCATTCCGCTGCCGGAGTAAACTCACCCGCCCCTCTTCTTGTGCCTACTGGCCCTGCCCACCGAAAGTTTGACATGCCTCCCATGCTCGCCAGCGACCTGCCCCTTCCTCGGATCGGGCGCGGCAAGGTGCGTGATCTCTATGCGGTCGGTGAGGACCGCGTACTGCTATTAACTACCGACCGCATCAGCGCCTTCGACGTGGTAATGGCGGAAACCATCCCGATGAAGGGCGCCGTACTTACGCAGATCAGCGCGTGGTGGTTCAACGAACTTGAGGGTGTGGTTCATCATCACATGATCAGCGCCGATGCCGATGAGATCATTGCCCAGGTGCCCGCCTTGCGCGGACATCGCAGTTCACTGGCCGGACGCGCGATGCTGTGCCGGCGCACCACGGTGTTCCCGATCGAGTGCGTGATCCGCGGCTACCTCTCGGGTTCGGCATGGAAGGAATACGCGCAACAAGGCACCTTGGCCGGTGAGAAGCTTGCGGCGGGATTGCTGGAAAGCGGCAAGCTCGATCCGCCGATCTTCAGCCCGGCAACCAAGGCCGAAACCGGTCATGACGAAAACATCACGATCGCCCGGATGCGGGAGATCCTGGGCGGTGAGGTGGCGGATACGCTCGAGAGCATGACGCGCGCCATCTACACTCTTGGCGAAAAAATCAGCCGCGACCAGGGCATCATCATCGCCGATACCAAATTCGAATTCGGCCGTGCCAAGGACGGCCGCATCATTCTCATCGATGAGGTAATGACGCCGGACAGTTCGCGCTTCTGGGCGGCCGACGTGTACAAACCCGGTCAGCCGCAGCCGAGTTTCGACAAGCAGCCGCTGCGCGACTACCTTGACATTGAGCGCCGCGCGGGCCGCTGGAACGGCGAAGCGCCGCCACCGCCGCTGCCAGCAAGCGTGGTCGAGGCTACCAGCAAACGTTACGTCGAGGCTTACCGCCGCATCACGGGCCATGAGTTGGCAATCTGAAGCCGTCATCCTTGAGCGTGTCATTTCGTATCCGGAGCATAGCCATGACCAACACCGATAACGTGCTTGTCGAGCGCGATGGTCCGGTGACCATCATTTCGATCAACCGTCCGCATTGCCGCAATGCCGTCGACGGTGCGACAGCGCGAAAACTGTTCGACGCCTTCAAGGCGTTTGATGCCGATGCCGAGGCATCGGTTGCGGTGTTTACTGGAACCGGAGGCTATTTCTGCGCGGGCGCCGACCTGAAGGCCGTCGCATCCGGTGACCCCGACAAGAAACGCGAGATCGGCGGCCAGGACTCGATCGCGCCGATGGGACCGAGCCGGCTGCGCCTTTCAAAACCGGTAATTGCGGCCGTGGAAGGTTTCGCGGTGGCCGGCGGCATGGAGCTCGCGCTGTGGGCGGATATGAGAGTCGTCGCCGAAGACGCTACATTCGGAGTCTTTTGCCGCCGCTTTGGCGTGCCGCTGATCGACCTCGGGACCATCCGGATGCCGAGGTTGATCGGTCATTCGCAAGCGATCGACCTTATTCTCACCGGACGCCCGGTCGGCGGGCCCGAGGCGCTGCGGATGGGTCTTGCCAATCGATTGGTGCCGAAAGGCGAGGCGCGCGCCCACGCGATTTCACTGGCAAAGGATATCGCGCGTTTCCCGCAAGCCTGTTTGCGTGCCGATCGGCTGTCGGCACTGCGGCAATGGGACCTTTCGGAAGAAGATGCGATCGCCAACGAAATGCGCGGCGGTCTGGAGGTCATAGCATCCGGCGAAACCGTGTCCGGCGCTACGCGTTTTGCTTCAGGTGCTGGACGTCACGGCAAGTTCGCGTGAGCCTTGCAATCGGCGCCCACGAATGGGCGCCGAAGCTGGGTCAGTTCCTGCAGCGACTCGCGCCGACGTAGAGCCAATCAAACGCCGGCCATCATCACATATTTGATTTCGACATACTCATCCATGCCGTGGTGCGATCCTTCGCGACCGAGGCCGGACTCCTTGACGCCGCCGAACGGCGCGACCTCAGTGGTGATGAGGCCGGTGTTGACGCCAACCATGCCGGACTCCAACGCTTCGGCGACCCGCCAGACGCGGCCGAGATCGCGCGAATAGAAGTATGACGCGAGCCCGAACGGCGAATTGTTGCACATCGCGATCACGTCGGCCTCGTCCTTGAACCGGAACACCGGCGCGAGCGGTCCGAAAGTTTCCTCCTGCGAGACCAGCGCGTCGGGCTGGACATTCGCCAGCACGGTCGGCTCGAAGAATGTGCCGCCCAGCGAATGGCGTTTTCCACCGGTCACGACCTTTGCGCCATGCTTGACCGCATCGGCGATGTGCTTTTCGACCTTGTCGACGGCGTCCATATTGATCAGCGGACCCTGCGTGACCCCGGACTCGGTGCCGTCGCCGATCTTCATTGCCGCGACTTTCTTGGTCAGTTTCTCCACGAACTGATCGTAGATCTTGTCCTGGGCGTAGATGCGGTTTGCGCAAACGCAGGTCTGACCCATGTTGCGATATTTCGACACCATCGCACCCTCGACAGCGGCATCGATATCCGCGTCATCGAACACCACGAACGGCGCGTTGCCACCGAGCTCCAGCCCGAGCTTCTTCACGCCGACCGAAGCCTGCTTGTAAAGGATCTTCCCGACCTCGGTTGATCCGGTGAAACCGATGAAGCGCACCGCCGGGTGTTCGCACAGCACCTTGCCGATCGCCGAGGAATCCCCGGTGATGACGTTGAACACACCTTTGGGCACGCCCGCCTTCTCGGCGAGCGCCGCGAGCGCGAGCGCACTGAACGGTGTTTCATTGGCCGGTTTCAAAACGACGGTACAGCCTGCGGCGAACGCCGGGGAGACCTTGCGAGTGATCATCGACGACGGAAAATTCCATGGCGTGATCGCGCCGCAGACACCGATCGGCTGCTTGATCGCCAGCAGCCGCGCATCGGCGCGTTGTGTTGGGATGGTCTCGCCATAAACGCGACGCGCCTCTTCGGCGAAAAACTCGACATAGGCGCCGCTGATATCAACCTCCCCCAGCGCTTCGGCGAGCGGCTTGCCCTGTTCTGTAGTCAGGATCATCGCCAGATCTTCGCGGTTGGCGACAATCAGGTCGAACCATTTGCGCAAAATGTTGGAGCGCTGCTTGGCCGTGAGCTTCGCCCAGGCGGGAAACGCGTGCTCGGCGGCTTCCACGGCTTGGGTCGCTTCGGCCGTGCTCATCCTGGGAATCTTCGCAATCTCAACGCCGTTGGCCGGGTTGGTTACGGGACTGGCCGGCGTTCCGATCCAGGCGCCATCGATATAGCAACGATCGCGCAGCAGCGACGGATCCTTCAGACGGTCGCGCAGGGAAGGCGTGGTGGGTTGCGAAGTACGTGCCGCAGCGGTCGGGGACATGGCGTTACTCCTCGGATTTTTGGATATTGATCCGAGTATAGGCCGAAAATGGCTGCAATGCACCGGCCGCAAAACGCGGGGCTGCTTCAATCAATCTTGAAGGCTGGAGCTAGACCTCGCCCGCTTACGCCGCGCCGCTCATATACGTCTCGCGACGGCCGATCATCCGCTCCGCCGCAGCCTTGGCGTCCGCCTTGGTGGAAGTGGCGCAGGTGCGGTATTCGAGTTCCGGCAAGGCAACCGGTTCACGCCGCCCGAACCAGGATTTCGAACTGGATGGAAGTTGCGACAGCGCCTGTGCGACATTGTCGACGGCTCCAAACGAGTGCAGAGCGCCGCTCGCGGCATAGCGAACTTCGTAAATGCCCGGAGTAATCGGGGCCTCAATATTTTCTCCGCGGCCCGCCCGCGGATACATTTTCCATTCGCTCCAGGTCGAGATCATTATCATTCCCTCGCGGCGCCACGGCCGCAAAATATCGTTAACTAAAGTGTCCGCGGAAACAGTTTGAGCCGCGATCAGAACGTGTTGCTACGAAATCAGTTCCGGTTTGGCGAGTCGAAATATACCGCTCAGAGCGACATCGGTAATTGCCCGAACGGCCCAGTCCAACGCAAATAAGACACGCCTTGACGTTGTTCAATCCTCTCCTGCTCCGCCGGGATCACGACACCGCGACCCGGAGCATCGATTAACCACAACGCTTGCGGGAAGTGGCCGGCGGGAGGAAGATCGGCGCGCTTTTATAAACATCACGGGAGGACATGCCATGCAAAGCAACGCACAGGTTGAACAGCTGCTGCGCCAGAAAACCAGCGATGGGGAAATTCCCGGCGTGGTCGCGATGGCGGCGAACGCGAATGAGGTGATCTATCAAGGCGCGTACGGCAAGCGCGACTTGTCCAAGGACGATGCCATGACGTTGGATAGCGTATTCTGGATCGCCTCGATGACCAAGGCGATCACGGCGGCCGGCGCCATGCAACTGGTCGAGCAAGGCAAGCTCTCACTCGATGCGCCGATCGGCGAAGTGCTGCCGGATCTTGCCGCGCCGCAAGTGCTCGAAGGCTTTGATTCCAACGGAGAGCCGAAGCTGCGGCCCGCGAAATGTCCCATCACCTTGCGCCATCTGATGACCCACACCGCCGGCTTCGCCTACCATTTGTGGAACGGCGAAATCGTGCGCTATCTGGAAAGAACGGGGCTTCCCGAAATCACCACCTGCAAAAACGACGCGCTGAAAACACCTCTGATGTCCGATCCAGGCACGCGCTGGGAATACGGCATCAACATCGATTTTGTCGGCAAGGCGGTTGAGGCGGTCACCGGCAAGCGGCTCGGCGCCTACCTCCGTGATCATCTGTTTAC
>JAICIT010000213.1 GCA_025960445.1 Bradyrhizobium sp.
AGGGTCCTCGCCGCGGGCGGTTACTTCAACGATAGCAGCGCGCAACTCTACGATCCAGCGAGCGGGACTTGGACGATCACCAGCAATCTCACCTTCGGACGCTCCAGTCACACAGCAACCTTGCTACCCGATGGCAAGGTGCTCGTCGCAGGCGGTTTCGGATATGATGGTTTCGTATACATTCCTCTCGCGAGGGCAGAGCTCTATGATCCGGCGAGCGGGATCTGGACCGCGACCGGCAGCCTCATCACCGGACGCGGAGGTCACACGGCGACATTGCTACCCGATGGTGAGGTGCTCGCCGCAGGCGGATCCGACACCTTCCTTAATCCTTTCGCGAGCGCGGAACTTTATACAGCTGGCGGGGACGGCGAACTCACGCTGGTGAGCGCAGCTTCGCGAAAAACCCACGGTGCCAAGGGCGACTTCGACATTGATCTGCCGCTGACCGGCGACTTCGGGATCGAATGCCGCACCGGTCTGACAAGATACATGGCCGTGTTCACGTTCAGTAACGACGTGACCGGCGCCGATAGCGCCATCACCACTTGCGGAACAATCGGCAGCGTCTCTGTTGATCCGAATGATTCGCACAACCTGCTCGTGACCTACAATGGCGCCACCTGTGATGGCGACGTCGTGACTGTAACCGCAAACAACGTGCATGACGATCAGGGCAACACCCTAGCCTCCGCCTCGGCGAGCATGGGCCTATTGGTCGGTGACGGCACCGGCGACGGCAGAGTCACTAACGAGGACATCGCAGCCGTCCGAGCGGTAAAGGGTCAGCAGGCTAATAGCTCTAACTTCCGCAATGATGTGACCGTCGACGGAAGGATCAACAATCAGGACATACAAACGGTGCGGTCACACCGAGGCGACGTCCTGCCATGATTCGAAACACAATGACATCCAAGTGGTCCCGACCTAGAAGATAAAACGCGCAGTTAAAAACTATGAAAATATTGCATTCGTTGATCGCCGGCCTCTGGTCGGCTAAGTCGATTCTTGCGCAGCGGATCGTCTATCCGCTTCTTGTCGGTGCGGGCCTGATGCTCGCGCACCCGTGCGCGGGCCAGACCGGGACTTGGACGGCCACCGGCAGCCTTGTCACTGGGCGTTATAACCACTCGGCCACCCTGTTGCCTGACGGCAAGGTGCTTGTCGCAGGCGGTATTGCTGTCTGCTGCGACTCTATCGCGAGCGCGGAACTGTACGATCCGGCGAGCGGGACCTGGACGGCCACCGGCAGCCTCGCTAACGTACGCGAACAGCACACAGCGACGTTGCTGCCCAACGGCAAGGTGCTCGTCGCGGGCGGTAACGGCGACTTTTTCTACAGCTCTCTCGCGAGCGCAGAACTCTACGATCCGGCGAGCGGGACCTGGACGGGCACCGGCAGCGTCGTCACTGCTCGCTCTACTCATACGGCAACGTTGCTGCCGAACGGCGAGGTGCTCGTGGCAGCTGGGTTATTCCTAACGAATCCCATCAGGAGCGCCGAACTCTACGATTCGGCGAGTGGGACCTGGAGCGCCACCGGCCGCCTCGTCGGCAGCGGACACAGCGGACGCGCTCAGCACACGGCGACGTTGCTGCCCAACGGCGAGGTGCTGGTCGCAGGGGGTTTCAACCCTGCCTTCATTAACCTTAAGAGCGCGCAACTCTACGATCCCGTGAGTGGAACCTGGACTGCCACCGGCCGCCTCCTCGGCAGCGGACGCGCTCAGCACACGGCGACGTTGCTGCCGGAGGGCAAGGTGCTGGTCGCAGGCGGTTACAACTCCGCCTACATCAATCTCAAGAGCGCCGAACTCTACGATCCCGCGAGTGAAACCTGGACTGCCACCGGCAGCCTTATCACCGCACGCGATTTTCACACGGCAACATTGCTGCCTAACGGCGAGGTGCTCGTCGCAGGCGGTAACAACGGCGGCAACCTTGCAAGCGCAGAACTCTATACGAGCGCCGGTTCTGCGATCATGCTCGAGGCGGCGAGGCGCAAGATGGAAGGAACAATTGCGGCGCGCCTCAACTGGAGAGAGGCGAGCTCGACCGAATCGATATTTACCGGGATGGCGCGCTAATCGCAACCACGCCGAACGACCGCACCTACATCGATTCCACCGGCGACACCGGCCAGGCGCGCTACACTTATCAGGTCTGTGAAGGCGGCACCCAGACTTGCTCCAATGATGCGATAGTGACCTTCCCGCGGTAGGCGCCGGGCATCCCTGACTCTTGCCTAACTGAGGAATGAACGAAATCGAGGGGCGAGCGCTCGCTTCGGACAAGAGATACCTCGCAAACACGAACAAGCGTGGGCGTCGGCGCGCCCGCCCTACACCTCATGTCGTGCTGGGCGTGCGTGCCATCGCTACTTTACCTGGCCACGTTGCCCGTCTCCCGCTGTGGCCGGAAATCGGGTCATGGTTGAGCGGCGACGGACATACAGACGGTGCGCTCTCACCGAGGCGACTTCCTGCCGTAATTACAATGCGGCGTGGATCTCTTCCAGGATTTCGCTCAGGCCGTAGCGGAAATTCCATTCCGGATAATGGGCGCGAAACTTACGCACGTCACTGATCCACCAGATGTGGTCACCGATGCGATTGTCCTCGACATACTCCCAGGTGACTTTGCGGCCGCTGATTTGCTCGCAGAGGGCGATCGCTTCCAGCATTGAACAGTTACAATGGCGGCTGCCGCCAATGTTATACACCTCAGCGATGCGCGGCGCACGGATGAAAGCGACAAAGGCTTCGACGAGATCAAAACTATGAATGTTATCGCGCACCTGTTTGCCTTTATAGCCAAATACCTTGTAGGTCCGGCCGCTGACCGTGCATTTCATAAGATAGGAGAGGAAGCCATGTAGCTCCGTCCCGGCGTGAGCGGGACCAGTCAGGCAACCGCCGCGGAAACAGGCGGTTGGCATTCCAAAATAACGGCCGTACTCCTGCACGAGCACATCGGCCGCAAGCTTTGAAGCTCCAAAAAGTGAGTGCTTCGTCTGGTCGATACTCATGTTCTCAGAGATGCCAGGTTCGTATTCATGCCCGGGCTCGATTTCCCAGCGCAGCTCCAGCTCGCGCAGCGGTAAGCGATTCGGTGTGTCACCATAGACCTTGTTTGTGGAAGTAAAGACGAACGGCGCTTCCGGACAAAAATTCCGCGCCGCTTCGAGCAGGTTAAGTGTGCCGTTGGCATTAACTGTGAAATCCGTCTCCGGATCGCGCGCCGCCCAGTCGTGCGAGGGCTGCGCCGCGGTATGGACGACAGCCACGATCTTTCGGCCATGCTGTTTGAACAGCTCGTTTACGGCTGAGGCGTCGCGGATATCGATTTCGTGGTGTTGATAGTGAGGCAGCTTCGCGATCAGCGCGTCGCGCGTGCCGCGGGTGGAAGCTTCCTCGCCAAAGAAGCGCTTCCGCATGTCATTATCGATCCCGACGACAACCCCGCCACCGCGCGCGAAACGCCGCACGGTTTCCGAACCGATTAGTCCGGCCGCGCCTGTGACCAAAACTTTGCCAGCCTTCACTCGTTAGGCAGCACTGTCGATCATCCAGATGAGCCGTCCGTTTTCCGGCGCGACGCGGCTGGCCGGCAATCCCGAGTCACCCGTGAGGACGCGCTCCAGCACTGCGCGCT
This sequence comes from Bradyrhizobium sp., assembly GCA_025960445.1. Taxonomy (GTDB): domain Bacteria; phylum Pseudomonadota; class Alphaproteobacteria; order Rhizobiales; family Xanthobacteraceae; genus Bradyrhizobium. The sequence goes on from JAICIT010000213.1 coordinate 3,655, forward strand.
TCTTATCGCCCCGGGTTAGAAAAAGGACGACTCGCGATTGGTTGAGCAATGGCAAGGTCATGGTCAGTCGCCAACTTGCCAGCCTCGGCACGAAATTGGCCACGACCCGCCGAACTCGTTCTTCGAGCGCGTTCGTGCCGGGGAAAAGCGAAGCGGTATGGCCATCCTCTCCCAGTCCCAGCAGCATAAGATCGTGGCGGTAGATCGTTTCGCCATGCTGCGTCGCAAGCAGCGCGAGCTCGTCTTCGTATTGCTGGGCTGCAACCGCCGGATCAAGCTCACCTCGCATTCGCAGGACCGATTTGTCTGGGATGGCAAAGGGTTCAAAGAGTGACTCACGGGCCATGCGATAGTTACTTTGCGGGTCATCCGGTGGGACACAGCGCTCGTCGCCAAAGGTGAATCGGAGATTCTCCCAGCGCAGATCGCCTGAGATCCGGCCAAATTCGGCATAAACAGGTCGCGGAGTATTTCCTCCGGAGAGTGCGATCCGAAACTCCGCCCGCTCGGCTAGAGCGATGCGAGCCTGGTCAAGAATGAATCCGGCAGCATCCGCGACGAAATTCGCACTGCGAATGATTTCCGGCTTCATTTGCCTCAGATGGCGCAATGCGTTCGGCCATGCTTGCGCAGATATTGCTGATGATACTCTTCGGCGCGGTAGAAGCTCGGCGCCGGCTCAATCTGAGTCACAATCGGTCGCGGGAAACGTCCGCTCCTGTCCAGCTCAGTCTTCTTTGCCTCGGCCGCGGCTTTTTGTTGCGCTGAATGATAGAAGACAACCGAGCGATACTGGTCACCGATGTCAGGACCCTGGCGGTTACGAGTCGTCGGGTCGTGGTTGCTCCAAAAGATATCGAGCAACTGCTCGTAAGTCACCCCTGACGGATCAAACTCTACCTCCACGACTTCGGCATGACCGGTTGTGTGGCTGCAAACATCCTCATAAGTCGGGTTCTCGGTCGCCCCTCCGGCGTAGCCGCTCGTTGCCGATTTCACGCCTTTGACATTGCGAAACAGCTCTTCGACACCCCAGAAACAGCCCGCCCCGAAAGTCGCTTTTTCCGTGCTCATGGTTGAGCATGAAGCGGGAAACGCCGGTGCGCAACCGCTTTGCCAGAGCAGACTCCATAATGCTGAGGCCGGGCCGCAGATGGGTGCTGCGCATGCTTGGAATCCCGAAGCAGTCGCACAATCTCCAAGCGCCAAGTGCTACATCACGATACCGCCGTCGACGGTCAATACCTGGCCGGTGATGTATTTCGCTTCCGCCGATGCGAGAAAGGCGACCGCGGCGGCAATGTCCGCTGGTTCGCCGAACTTCCGAAGTGGGATTTTCGTCAGAACGGCTTCCTTGACTTCATCGGAGAGCACATCGGTCATGTCAGTGACGATGAATCCCGGCGCGATCGCGTTGACAGTGATGGCGCGGCTCGCCAGCTCGCGGGCGAGCGTTTTCGTTAGGCCAATCAATCCCGCCTTGCTTGCGGCGTAGTTGGCCTGCCCAGAGTTACCGATAAGTCCGGCAATCGAGCTAATGTTGATGATGCGGCCACTGCGCTGCTTGATCATGGGGCGGATCACGCCCTGCGCGAAGCTAAACGCGCCGCGGAGATTCGTGTCAATCACGGTATCCCAGTCTTCAATCGACATACGCATACTTAAACCATCGCGGGTCACACCCGCATTGTTCACCAGCACGTCAATGCGGCCGAAATCGGCCAGAATTTGGGCGCAGACTTGTTGCACCGCGGCATGGTCGGCAACATCGACCGCATAGGACCTGGCTGCCTCGACGCGAGCGCGATTGATCTCGTCGGCGGTTCGTCTGGCATTCGC
>JAICIT010000214.1 GCA_025960445.1 Bradyrhizobium sp.
CCGCCATTTGCGCGGTCTCCGCGATCGCGTTCTTTTATCGGGTGCTGACCGCGCAAGAACCCATTGTGGATATCAGGACGTTCGCCGATCGCAATTTCGGTATCGGCTGCCTGATCTCGTTCTGCGTCGGCATCGGCCTTTACGGACTGACCTATATGTACCCGCGCTATCTCGCCGAGGTGCGCGGCTACAGCGCGCTGATGATTGGCGAGACCATGTTCGTTTCCGGCATCACCATGTTCGTCACCGCGCCGATCGTCGGTCGGCTGATGCTGCGGATCGATATGCGCCTGATCATCGCTACAGGCCTCATCATCTTTGCAGCCGGCTCGTATCAGATGACGTGGATCACCCGCGACTACGACTTTTACGAGCTGCTGCTGCCGCAGATCCTGCGAGGCGTCGGCATGATGCTGGCGATGGTGCCGACCAACACCATCGCGCTCGGCACCTTGCCGCCGGATCGCGTCAAAAACGCTTCGGGACTGTTCAACCTGACGCGCAATCTCGGCGGCGCGGTCGGACTTGCCGTAATCAACCAGGTGCTGAATGACCGCACTGACCTGCATATCGCCCGGCTTCAGGACAGGGTGACATGGGGCAATGCCACTGCGACGGAAACCCTTAACATGTTGGCGCAGCGGCTACAGGGCATGGGCGACTCCGCCCTGATGGCGTTGAAGCAGCTATCGCAAATCGTGCACCGCCAGGCGGTGGTGATGGGATATGGCGATGCTTTTTTCATGCTGACTTTATTTTATGTCTGCCTGTCGCTGATGGTCATGCTGCTGAAAAAACCTGCCTCGGCATCGACCGAGCCGGCGTCGCACTGAAGCGTTTTCGAGCGAAGTGGACCCGGTTCGCGTGAAAAAAACGCGTCCCGAAGAGTGATCTAGTCTCAGAAGATCTTTGCGTGCGTTGACGTTCAGTGCGCGGCCAAACTGCTCCACACCAGACCGACGCCGGACAGAAACAGCAGGCCAAGCACGAGATCGCGGAAATTTTTGTCGCTCAAGCCATGATAGGTTCGCGCGCCGATCCAGGCGCCGAACAGGGTCGCCGGAAACGCCAGTACCGCGAGCTTCAGCACGTCGATGCCGATCAAGCCGCTCCCCGCCTGCAAGCACAGCGAGGCGCTCAGGATTGTCCAATTGAACGTCTGGAAAATGCCGCGCCGCTCGTCCTTGCCCCAGCCGCGCAAATTGGCCCACAAGATCGGAAGCGGGCCGGACAATCCGGCAAGCCCGCCAAGAATTCCGCCGGCAAACCCGACAACACCGTCGGCCGGCCGGCCTCCGAACTTTGGGACAATCGGAGCCGGGTTGAAATAGAGCGCAGCCGGAAACACCAGCAGCAGCATGCCGACGCTCAACTTGAACACCTCGGGATCGGCGTGGGCGATCATCAGCGTCCCGAGCGGCACGCCCGCAACTCCGCCGATCAGAAATGGCGCGGCCAAACGGAAATCAATCGACTGCCAGATCGAGTGCATCGTGGAAGTCTGCGCGACGATCGAACAGATCAGCACCAGCGGCACCGCGAGCGAAGGCGGCAGGGCATAGAGCCAGATTGCAAGGGCCGTCAGCGCGGTGCCGAAGCCGGCAAGGCCGGAGACGAAGCCGCCGGCAAAAGCGCCGAAAAACAGGAGCGCAAGCGTTAGCGCGGTCATGGGCGTTCGCGATTTCCTGGATCATTCCAGCGCGCGCATCGATCGCGAACCGGAATATCGGGGCGGGTTTGTGCTCGCAGGCTCGAACGAAATTGGCCGAGTTTGCGAGGATTGGTTTGTGCGTTATAGCGTTGCCATCGCGATAGCTAACGAGGAAACATCATGGGAGCAACCTTTCTCGTCTGTCACGGCGCATGGTCGGCAGGTTGGGCATGGAAGAAAATGCATCCGCTGATGAGCGCGGCGGGCCATCGGCTGATCACGCCGACCTACACCGGCCTTGGCGAGCGGGTTCATCTCGCGGACAAGTCGATCGCTCTCGAGACTCACATCGAGGACATCCTCAACGTCATCAAATACGAGGACCTGGGCGACATCGTACTGATCGGTCACAGCTATGGTGGTATGGTCGCAACTGCCGTCGCCGACCGGGCGCGCGACCGCATCTCGCAATTGATCTATCTCGACGCCTTCGTGCCCGAAGACGGGCAGTCGCTGCTTGATCTGAATGAATCGGCGCGGCCGCGGATGCAGGAACTCGCCAAAGCGGGCGACGGCTGGCGGGTGCCTCCGAATCCGACGCCGCCAGACACCGCGCCGGCTGATCTGGAATGGTTGAGCGAGCGCCGCGTCGACATGCCGATCAAATGCTTTGAGACGAAGCTCAAACTGCATGGCAGCCCGCTGAAGTTGCCGCGCAGCTATATCTACGCCAACCGGATCACGCCGGCGGACACATTCGCCCGGTTTGCCGGTCGCGCCAAAAGCGAGGCGGGCTGGCGCTACTACGAAATGGATGCCAGCCATTCGCCCCATGTAACCGCACCGGATGCGCTGATGAGTTTGCTGCGGAAGATCGCCATAGACGCTGGCTAGTTAGCCTACGCTGGGCTTAGATGGCGCATGCCCGAACCCAATACCCGAGCTGTCCCAAACGCATTGCGTCTCACATGCCTCGGCGTGATCGCGTTCGCCACTGCGCTTTGCGGCCAAACGCTTCGCACGCAAGCGGAGGAATTGATCAAGTTCGAGAGTGCGCCTTATGTGCTGGGGCAAGTCCAGCAGCGTCAGGCTATCGAGCGCGGCGAGACCGTGGCAAAGCTGCCGACGACGATTGAAGGCTATCTCTCGAAGCCTGACGGAGCAGGTCCTTTTCCTGCGATCGTCTATCTCCACGGCTGTAGTGGGCTGTCCAGCACCACCCGCGCTCGAATCAGTGCTCTACTGACGGGCTGGGGGTATGTCTCGCTTGCCGTTGATAGCTTTACCAGCCGCGGCATCAAGGATGCCTGCCAGGGAGGAATGCCACCGCGGCAAGCCGACGCCTTGGGGGCGTTGCTCTACCTCGCTAGTCTACCATCAGTGGATGCGAAGCGGATCGCGGTTGTCGGATCATCGCAGGGCGGCATCGTTGCGCTGCGGCTAGCTTCGATGCAGGACGTCAAACTTTTTGATATTCCGGACGACCTGAAGTTCAAGGCCGCCGTGGCCTATTATCCGCGGTGCGGCGTTGCATCCAAACAATTGATTCTTCCAACCATCATCCTGATCGGCGAACTTGACGATTGGACACCGGCCATCGATTGCGAACGATGGATGGCACTGCGCGCGGGCAAAGGAGCACCGGTCAAGCTTCTTGTCTATCCCGGTGCTTATCATGCATTCGACGTTCCGACGCTGCGCGCGGGTCGCCGATTGTTTGGCCATTGGCTCAAATATGATGCGGACGCGGCGGCGCGATCAATTTCGGAAATGCACGATTTTCTCGCGTCGCAATTGAGTAACTGAGTAAGTCCATGCGACGGCTTCCTTGCGCACGGGCGGAATGTTGTCCCACTATTGTGACCGTAATCGAGAAGCTCAATTAGACGCGCCATGAATGGCGAGGGGTCCGGCGCGTGACGCCGAACCCCTCATTTCATGTAGATATCAGCCAGCCTGTAAGCCGGGTTCTGTAGGGCACCGCCCGCTTGCGCGGACGATACGTGACGGCCATTCCTCTGGGACAACGTTCGCACGTTGCCTCGAGCAACCTACCCGGACAGCGGGCCTGACATCGCCCTGCGGTGTTATCGCTTCGCAGCGAACGCTCCGCGTTGCCGTCCCTATTCGGTCTTGCTCCCGGTGTGGTTTGCCATGCCGGCTTCGTTGCCGAAGCCGCGGTGCGCTCTTACCGCACCTTTTCACCCTTGCTTCTCTCCCTTATCCCCGCAAGCGGGGAGGAAGGTGGGGAAGCGGTTCGTTCTCTGTGGCACTTTCCCTGGGGTTGCCCCCGCCGGATGTTATCCGGCACCGTATGTCGATGGAGCCCGGACTTTCCTCTCCCGCAGCCTTTCGACTTAGCGGGAGCGGCCGTCCGGCCGACTGACCCTGCTGTGATGGGGGCTCAAGGCCATCGCGTCAACCCGATACCGCCCGCGAAAACCATTAAAATAATTTATCCTGAAGATGTCGTTTTGCGATTGCCGCGTTCGACTGGCTGTTGGCGATCACGCCATCAAGAGGAGTTACGAAATGCAGTATCTGCTGATGATCTACCAGAACGAAGCCGAGTACGGCAAAATCGATCCGGCAACCGCCAAGAAGATGCTGGAGGAATATGGCGCCTTCACTCAGTCGATAATCCAGAGCGGCAATTTCAAGGCCGGCGATCGCTTACAGCCCACCACGACCGCAACCACCGTGCGCGTGCGTGAAGGAAAAACCTTGACCACCGATGGTCCATTCGCGGAGACCCGCGAGCAGCTCGGCGGATATTACCTGGTCGAGGCCAAGGATCTCGACGCCGCCCTTGCGATTGCCGCGCGGATTCCCGGCGCCCGCTTTGGCTCGATCGAGGTCAGGCCGATCTGGGTATATAATTGAGCCACGCTTCAATCGTCATTCCGGGCGCATCTCCAAGGACGCCCGGAATGACGTCCGCCAACAGCGCCATTTCAAATGACACCTGCAGAGATCGATAAAATATTCCGCGACCAAGCGGGCCGGGCGCTGGCAACCCTGATCCGTCTGGTCGGCGATTTCGATCTCGCGGAGGATGCGTTGCAGGATGCATTTGCGGCGGCGCTGCAACGCTGGCCGGCGGCCGATCCGCCGCCTTCCAATCCGAGGGCGTGGCTGGTCAATGTCGGGCGCAACAAGGCGATCGACCGCATCCGGCGGCAAATCGCGTTTCGCGGAAAGGAAAACGCGATCGAGCATGAGTTGCTGAATAACTCCGCAAGCTCCTGCGGCGTTGAGGAGCCTGGACTCGACGATGACATGCTGCGGTTGATCTTCACGTGTTGTCATCCGGCCTTCGCTACCGAGGTTCAGGTAGCATTGACGCTGCGCACGGTTTGCGGCCTCTCGGTCGCGCAGGTCGCGCGCGCCTTTCTGGTCGGTGAAGACGCGATGGCGCAGCGCCTGCTCCGCGCCAAGCAGAAGATCCGGCTCGCTGGAATTCCCTACGAGGTGCCGGGTCGCGAGGCGCTGGAGCCTCGGTTGCGCGGCGTGCTCGCAGTTATCTACCTCGTCTTCACCGAAGGCTATGCGGCGACCGCTGGCGAAGACCTGATGCGCCCGGACCTCGCGCGTGAAGCGATCCGGCTTTGCCGGCTGCTCGACGCGTTGATGCAGCCGCGGGGCGAGATCAAGGGATTGCTGGCGCTGATGCTGCTGCACGACGCGCGCCGCGCGGGACGCCAGACTGCCGGCGGCGACATCGTGCTCCTCGAAGAACAGGATCGCACGCTGTGGGACCATGCGCAGATCGACGAAGGGTTGAGATTGCTCGAGCATGCATTGGGCTTGCC
>JAICIT010000215.1 GCA_025960445.1 Bradyrhizobium sp.
CGAGCGGAATCAGCAGCAGCGGGAAACCCAGCATGGACATCGGGCGAGGCCTTCTTTTCACGGCGGCCAACCCGCCCGGGTTCGCCGCCGGAAACTTCTGTATCTGACTCGTATGCCGGCTTGTGATTGAGCCAGCGTGCTGCCCCGCTTGCGTCAGGATTCCTTCTTTTTCAGGACCTGGCGACCCTTGTACATGCCGCTCTTCAGATCGAGGTGGTGGGGACGGCGCAATTCGCCGGAATCCTTGTCCTCGGCATAGGTCGGCTTCTTCAGCGCATCCGCCGATCGGCGCATGCCACGCCGCGACGGCGATGTTTTTCTACGGGGAACGGCCATGTCGGTGTCCTCTAGGGGATGTTGTCGTGAGGCATCGTCCGAAGCGGACGGCGAAGCGTTTTTGGCGCGAGCTGAGATGCCGATAAGGCCGCGCTTATAGAGGATGGGACCGCGCAAAGCTAGGGCGGCAATCTACCGAAATGCACCCAAATTGGCTCGATATGCGCGATTCTCGCTCCAGCACCGCTGCAGGCTGGCGGCCTGCGCCCGCGCCATGTAAGTCCCCGCCAGCCGGCGAACCCCAAGGCCGGGATTGCGGGCGCTGCGCTTGACCGGATTAGGGAGGATCGCCGCCAGCAACGCGGCTTCGCGCGGCGACAGCGCCGAAGCAGGATGACCAAAAGCATAGCTGGAGCCGGTTTCGGCGCCGAACTGGCCCGACGGACCGAGTTCGGCGACATTGAGATAGATTTCGAGAATCCGCTGTTTTGGCAGTACCAAATCGATCCAGAGTGCCAGCGGGAATTCCAGCGCCTTGCGCACCATGCTGCGACCGGGCCAGAGGAACAGGTTTTTCGCCACCTGCTGGGTAATGGTCGAACCACCGCGGGCGACCTCTCCGTCCTCGGCGTCATCGATCACCTCGCGCAGCGCGCCCCAATCGATGCCATGATGACTGCAGAACTTGGCATCCTCGGCCGCAACCACCGCACGCGGCAAAAACGGCGAGATCGCGCTGAAATCAACCCATTGGCGGGCGACCGGCGCTCCGGTCACCCAGCGCCAGGCCATCAGCGTCGAAACCGGATGGCCGAGCCGGTACAGCGGCGCGAGCAGATACGGCAGCAGCAACACAGCCACCACGATCAGCAGCAAATTTCGGGCAAGTCGCAAGATCGGCGGTTCTGGCTGGGTTGGGGCGTATCCCGCAAGTGGATACGGTTTTGAACAGGATAAAGGTGAGGTTAACAGAGCCGAGGCCTTGTCAACGACTGTCGGCTTCCATCTCGGCCCGAATGTTCCGGGCACCCGCCGAGAACTGGTCGGCCCGCACCATAGTTCCGGATTTTCCAGCGGTTTTGAGGCCGGCCGGGCGGAATTGACGAAGGCTGTGCCATAACCGATTGTCCCGGCCAACCTGATCTGGAGCTGTTTTTGATGACGACCGGCACTGCGCTATCCGACTTCGCGAAACGACTGGACCGAACCGCGGAGGACACCGAAGCCTTGCTCGGGAAGCTGTTGTCCGACACCGTTTTGCCCGATGAAATCGCGCGGCCGAAACGCCTGATGGAGGCCATGCGCTACTCGAGCCTCGGCGGCGGCAAGCGGCTGCGGCCGTTCCTGGTGGTCGAGAGTTCGGCCGTGTTCGGAGTTCCGCGCGACGCTGCGCTGCTTGCCGGCGCGGCGCTCGAATGCATTCACTGCTATTCGCTGATTCATGACGATCTGCCGGCAATGGACAACAGCGATCTCCGCCGCGGCCGGCCCACGCTGCACAAGAAGACCGATGACGCCACGGCGATCCTGGCCGGCGACGGGCTGCTGACGCTCGCGTTCGACATCGTCACTCGCGACGAAATTCACAAGGATCCGACCGTCCGGCTGTTGCTGACGCGGGCGCTGGCGCGCGCATCGGGCATCGGCGGCATGGTCGGCGGCCAAATGCTGGACCTCGCCGGCGAAGGCCGGTTCGGCGACCGCGAGCCAGTCGACGTGGCTCGACTGCAGCAGATGAAGACCGGCGCGCTGTTGCGCTTTGCCTGCATTGCCGGCGCCATCCTCGGCCAGTCCTCGCCGAAGGAATATCAGGCGCTCGACGATTATGGCCGGGCGCTGGGCGAAGCGTTCCAGATCGCGGACGACCTGCTCGACGTCGAAGGCGATGCCGCCGCGCTCGGCAAGCAAACCGGACAGGACGCGGCCCTCGGCAAATCGACGTTCGTCACCCAGCTGGGGACGGACGGCGCCAAGCAGCGCGTGCGTGACCTGCTGGCACACGCCGATTCCGCGCTCGCAATCTTCGGCGCCAGGGGCGAGGTGCTGCGCGCCGCCGCGCTGTTCGTCGCCGATCGCAAGAACTGAAAGCGTCGGATGGCGAGACAGGAGCCTCAGGATCCCGTACTGCTCCGGTTCCGGAGCATGTGGCGGCCGGCACGCGTGGTCTATGCGCGGCCGCGTACTTTCTTTGCGGTGGCGGTCGGAGTCGCATCGTTCTTTTTCGAACCAGAATCGCTGCGGCTGGTGACGCGCCTGTTGATCTCCTGGGATATCTTCGTCGCGCTTTACCTGATTCTCGTTTACGCGATGGTGTTGAGCAGCGGGATGTCTCATATCCGCCGCAACGCCATACTGCAGGACGACGGCCGGTTCCTGATACTGATGGTGACCGCGCTCGGTGCGTTTGCAAGCATCGCCGCAATCGTATCCGAGCTCGGCGCCGGACATCGAAGCGCGCCGCAACTCTCGTTGGCCACCGCGACGATTGCCCTGACATGGGCGGCCGTGCATACGACCTTCGCATTGCATTATGCCCATGACTACTACCGCGGGGCCAAACCGGGCGGGCTGCAGTTTCCGAGCGGCGACAAGGACGATCATGCCGACTACTGGGACTTCGTCTATTTCTCGTTCGTGATCGGGATGACGGCGCAGGTCTCTGATGTTGGCATCACCGACAAGACCATCCGCCGTACCGCCACCGCGCACGGTATCATTTCCTTTGTCTTCAATACCGCGCTGCTGGCATTGATGGTCAACATCGCGGCCAGTGCGATCTAGATAGAAAGACACATCAGGGAGGCTGCCATGAGTCACGATCGTTCCAGCGTCGAAGCCGTGGTCCAGCATTATTTTGACGCGCTGTATGAAGGCGACGCAGAGAAGCTCGGCGAGGTCTTCCATCCATCGGCGGATTTGCGCTGGCTTGAAAAGGGCGAGTTGCAGGTACTCGCCGTGCCGGAGTGGCTGGATCGCGTCAGGAAGCGGCCTTCGGCGAGCGCGCAAGGCAAACCGCGCGAGGATTTTGTTGTCACCATCGACCGCTCCGACGAGTCCACCGCTTTCATCAAAGTGCGCTGCCAATTGCCACCGCGCTATTTCACCGACTATCTGGTGGCCATGAAACTCAGTGATGGCTGGCAGATTGTCTCGAAATCTTATCGCTATGATTTGCGCGAATAGCGATTCTCGCCAGCGGATTCCGCGGCATTGACGACGTCGTCGGTCCGGGCACACTGGGCCGATACAGGAAACCGGATCGCCGTGGCAGCGACATTCCAGATTTTTCTGATTCTGCTGGCCGTGCTCGCGGGCACCGCGTTGCTGGCGCGCCGGCTCGATGTCGCGCCGGCCATCCTGTTGTTGCTTGCCGGCATCGCGCTCGCTTTTGTGCCCAGCATGCCGTCGCTCGAACTGCCGCCGGAATTGGTGCTGCTGCTGGTACTGCCGCCGCTGATCTATTCGGCCAGCGTCGCCATGAGCTGGCGCGAGTTCAAATTCAACCTTCGGCCGATCGTCCTGCTCGCGGTCGGTTGCGTGATCTTCACCGCGATCGCGGTTGCTGCCGCCACGCATTATGTGATGGGGCTGCCGTGGAGCATCGGATTTCTGCTCGGCGCCATCGTCGCGCCGCCCGACGTGGTGGCCCCGCTGGCGATCGCCCGCAAGCTTGCACTGCCGCGCCGAATTCTTGTGGTGCTCGAGGGCGAGGGATTGGCCAACGACGCCACCGCGCTGATCCTGTACCGCTTCGCGGTAGCCGCCATTATGACTGGCATGTTCTCGCTGCCGAAAGCCGCAGGAGAATTCGCCGTCATCGTCGCGGGGGAGCTGCTGTTTGGCGCCGCGGTGGGATGGCTCAGCCTGCGCGTGCGCCAACGCGCGCGCGATCCGCAGATCGAGATCACGCTTTCCCTGATCACGCCCTACGTTGCCTATTGGGTGCCCGAACATTTCGGCGGCTCCGGCGTGATCGCTACCGTTGCCTGCGGTCTTTACATAAGCTGGAACGGGCCGCTGCTGATCTCGTCCGCGACCCGCCTGCAGGGCATTTTCTTCTGGGACCTGGTGATTTACCTGATCGAGGGCATGCTGTTCCTGCTGACCGGCCTGCAGATGCGCTCGCTGTTCGAGAAATCCGCGGCCTTTCCGTTGCACGACATCCTGTTCGCGACCGCGCTGGTGACCGTGATGATCATCATCGCCCGCTTTGCCTGGGTGTTTCCCGGCACCTATCTGCCGCGCTTGTTCGAGCGCGTGCGCCGGCGCGATCCGTCGCCACCCTGGCAATGGGTATTCGTGCTTGCATTCACCGGCGTGCGCGGCGCGGTGTCGCTGGCGGCGGCGCTGGCGTTGCCATTCGCGCTGCCCAGCGGCGAAGCGTTTCCATATCGGGACCTGATCTTGTTCGTCACCTTCGGCGTAATTCTGATCACGCTGGTCGGACTCGGGCTTGGGCTGCCGCTTGTGGTGCGCTTGCTCGGCATCTCGCAAGCCGGGCTTCACGAACATCGCGCCGAGCTCGAATCGGAAATCGCCGCGCGTCGCGAGGCGCTCGGGGCGGCGCTCAAATCGCTGGATGACATTACCGATGACCGCGAATTGTCGGATGAGGTCGTCAAGCTGCTGCGCGCCCGGCATGAGACGCGGATCAACCAGCTCCCGGAATCACTTGATCCCGGTGTGGACGACGTTTCGGCGGCCGGTATCGACCTGACGCGCGAGTTGATCGCTGCCGAGCGCAAATTCATTCACGTCCTGCTGCGCGATGGCAAAATTACCGACGAGACAAGACGGCGGATCGAGCGCGACCTCGACCTGGAGGAGGCAAGCCTCGCCAATCGCGAATACCGCAAGACGCCATTGTGAACGAGCACGCCTTCAGCCCTACTCCGCCGCCGCGATGCTTGGCCGCCCGACAAATCCGTTCGGATCGCCGAAGCGCTCGATCATGACCTCGGGCAGGTCTTTGGCCTGATCGGTCACGCACGCGCCGGACCGCACCGCGTACCGATCCTGATGCGCAAGCTGGGGAGGGAGATCGCCCTGCTGCAGCGCGCGAGCGCTCTCCATCACCAGTTTTCGAAAATGCATTATGCCGAGATCGGTCGGGCCGAGATGTTCACGGGTACGATCGGCGATCGGTCCCTGGCTGTCCTGCACCGCG
>JAICIT010000216.1 GCA_025960445.1 Bradyrhizobium sp.
GTTTGATCCGGAAAATTTCAGCCGCGAGGCAGAGGCTGCGCGCCCGATCAACGCCTGGAAGCCATTCGGAAACGGCCAGCGGGCCTGCATCGGGCGGGGCTTCGCGATGCACGAAGCCGCGCTAGCGATCGGTATGATCCTGCAGCGCTTCAAGCTGATCGACGTCGATCGTTATCAGATGCACCTGAAGGAGACGCTGACGATCAAGCCGGACGGATTCAAGATCAAGGTCCGGCCACGCAGCGAGACGGAGCGTGGCGCATTTAGCGGCGCGAGCGCTGCCGCAGCCCCGAGCGCGACGCCCGCTCGCGCCAGCGCCCGTCCCGCACACAACACTCCGCTTCTGGTGCTGTACGGATCGAATCTTGGCACCGCCGAGGAATTGGCCACCCGTGTCGCCGATCTCGCGGAGGTCAATGGATTTGCGACCAGGCTCGCACCCCTCGACGACTGCATTGGCAAGCTGCCCGACGAGGGCGGGGTCCTGATTTTTTGTGCCTCTTATAACGGGGCGCCGCCTGACAATGCCACGCAGTTCGTCAAATGGCTCGGGAGTGGTCTGCCAAAGGATGCGTTCGCGAAAATGAGATACGCCGTGTTCGGTTGTGGCAACAGCGACTGGGCCGCGACCTATCAATCCGTGCCGCGACTGATTGACCGGCAACTGGCGGAGCACGGCGCTCGCGCCGTGTATGCGCGCGGCGAGGGCGATGCTCGCAGCGATCTCGATGGAGATTTCGATGGCTGGTTCGCCAAGCTGGCGCCACTGGCCACGAAGGAATTCGGGATCGCGTCTAATTTCAGCCGCAGCGCTGAGGACGAGCCGCTCTACAGCATCGAGCCGGTTGCGCCGTCGGCGGTCAACGCGATCGTCGCGCTCGGCGGCATTTCGCCGATGAAGCTGTTGGTGAACAGTGAATTGCAGAACAAGACTGGAGCCAATGCCTCCCAGAGATCGACGCGGCATATCGAGGTGCAACTGCCATCCGACATTACCTATCGCGTCGGCGATCACTTAAGCGTGGTGCCGCGCAACGATCCGACGCTGGTGGATGCGGTTGCAAGGCGGTTCGGTTTTCTCCCTTCCGATCAGATCCGGTTGGCGGTCGCCGAGGGTCGCCGCGCACAATTGCCGGTCGGCGAGCCGGTCTCGGTCGGGCGGCTGTTGGCCGACTTTGTCGAATTGCAGCAGGTCGCGACGCGTAAACAGATTCAAATTCTGTCCGAGCACACGCGGTGCCCGGTGACCAAGCCGAAACTGCTCGCCTATCTCGGCGATGACGCCGTCTCCGCCGAACATTATCGCTCGGATATTCTCGGCAAGCGAAAATCGGTGTTCGATCTGCTCGAGGAGCATCCGGCGTGCGAATTGCCGCTGCATGCTTATCTCGAGATGCTGTCGCTGCTAGCGCCGCGCTACTACTCGATCTCGTCGTCGCCTTCCGTCGATGGCACGCGCTGCAGTATCACGGTCGGCGTGGTGGAGGGCAGTGCGAGCTCCGGCCGTGGCATCTACAAAGGGGTGTGCTCGAATTATCTGGCCGGCCGTCGCGCCGGCGAGACGATCCACGCAACTGTGCGCGAGACCAAGGCTGGTTTCAGGTTGCCGGAGGATGCTTCCGTGCCGATCATCATGATCGGTCCGGGAACGGGGCTGGCGCCGTTCCGCGGCTTCCTGCAGGAGCGCGCCGCGCTTAAAGCGAGCGGGGCGAAGCTTGGCCCGGCGATGCTGTTCTTTGGCTGTCGGCATCCCGACCAGGATTATCTTTACGCCGACGAGCTCAAGTCGTTCGAAACCGGCGGCATTGCCGAGCTACACACAGCTTTCTCCCGCGCGGAAGGTCCAAAGACTTATGTGCAGAACCTTGTCAGCGCGCAGAAGGAACGCGTCTGGAGCCTCATCGAGCAGGGCGCAATCATTTACGTGTGCGGCGATGGCGGCAAGATGGAGCCGGACGTCAAGGCGGCGCTGGTCGCGATCCATCGCGAACGGAGCGGCAGCGACGCCAACGAGGGGCAACGGTGGATTGACGATCTCGGAACCAAAAACCGCTACGTCCTCGATGTCTGGGCGGGCGGCTAATTCTGCTTTCGCAGCCGCGACGATGACTCGGAAAGCGCGTTAAGCGGCCTTCGCACTCGCCGCATGCGCATGCTTATCGATCCCGTCAATGATTTGCGGCCACATCGGAATCGGAAGCGCATGACCCATGCCTTCAATCATCAGGAGTTTGGCGCCTGGAATAGCGGCGGCCGTAAACTTGCCGCCCTCAGGGCGCACCAAGGGATCAACGGTACCGTGAATGACGAGGGTAGGCACCTTCACCGAAGCCAGCCGCTCCTTGCGGCTGCCTGACGCAAGGATAGCGCGAAGCTGACGCCCGACTCCGGCCGGGTTGAGGCCGCGTTCATATGTGCGTTCGGCGCGCGAGCGGTCGAGCGCCTCATCCTCAGGGAAACTGCCAACGCGCAGGACCTTCCAGGTCTGCGCGAAGCGCTCGAAGTATTCTTCCTTGGTGGCCGGCGGCGGCGCCATCAGCAAAGCAGACGCTTCCCGGCTTGGTGGCGGGACTTTGGGGTCGCCTGTAGTCGACATGATGGAAGTGAGCGAGCGTACCCGCTGCGGGAACAGTATCGCGACCTCCTGGGCAATCATGCCGCCCATCGAGGCGCCCACCAGATGCGCGGATTTGACGTGAAGCGCGTCCATCAGGCCAACGACGTCTTCCGCCATGTCGCGTATTTTATAAGGCGCCGCGACCGGAATTCTTAGAAATCGCATCTTGAGCAGTTCGAGCGGCGTCAGCCGCTTGCCGCCGCTCAGCTTGCTGGATTTGCCGATATCACGATTGTCAAACCGGATTACGCGGAAGCCGCGCGCCGCAAGCTGCCGACAGAAATCGTCATCCCAATGGATCATCTGGGCGCCCAGACCCATGATCAGCAGCATCGGTTCGGCATTGGGATCGCCGAAGATCTCGTAACAAATGTCGATGCCGTTGGCGCGGGCGATTTGCGGCGGCTGATGGGCAAGTGCGTTCACGTTCGCTGTTTCCTGAGCGCTGGTATTGCAATGGGGAATCTATGACATGGTTTGTGCGCCTGCAGAAGCTGCAGGGCGCATAAATCGGCGGCTGCCATGTTGACCGTCTCGGCACAACGGTGTGGTATCATCCGATCGGGCGGGACACTCGCAGTCGAAGGAGGGCGCCGTGGCAGACAAGAGCACCGATCCGGCTGCGATCTGGCAGAACATGGTCGGCGAGATGGAGAAGGGATTCAACTCCTTTGCCAGTCAGGCCTTGGCATCGCCGGAGTTCAGCAAACTGGTCAACCAAGTCGGCGGCGCCTCCGCGGGAGCGCAGAAACAGTTTGGCGAGCTGATGGAAAAATATCTCGTCAGCATGAACCTGCCGAGCAGGGCCCAGATGCTCAGCATGGCTGAGCGCTTGCAATCAATCGAGGGCCAGTTGAACGAGGTCAAGGCGCTGCTTTATGAGCTCCATAACAGCTCGGGCATGCCACCTGATCGATCCGTCGCGCCAAGGCCGCCGCGGACCAAGCAACCGCCCTCCGCGCGAGGAGAGCAAAAATGAACGCGCCTGCCGGCCTCGATCTGGCATCGATCCCGGAACGGATCCAGAGCGAGGTGCAGCGCGCGATTCAGCGCAGCATCAAGGGCGTCGAGTATATTGCCTCGTCAGGACCGGCGCTGGGCTCGACCCCGAAGGACATTCTGGCGGTCCGCGGCACGATGAATCTGTATCACTACCGGCCGATTGCGGACGAGATCTATCGTGTCCCGATCCTGATCGTGATGGCGACCACCAATCGCGGTTATATCCTCGACATGGTGCCCGGTCAAAGCTTCATCGAGTTTCTCTTGAAGCGTGGCTACGACGTTTACATGCTGGACTGGAGGGCGCCCAAGCCGGAAGAGAAGTCGCTGCGGATGGAAGATTACGTGCTCGACTTCATCCCGGATTGCGTCCGCCGCGTGCAGCGCGATTCCGGCGAAACCGATATCAGCGTGATCGGCTATTGCTTCGGTGGCGTGCTGTCATTGCTGTACGGCTCGATCTTCGCCGACGGACCGATGAAAAATCTGATTTGCTTCACCACGCCGATTGATTTCCGCGAAATGAAGCTGTTCCAGAATTTCTCCGATAGGCGCTATTTTGATGTCGACCGGCTGATCGACAGCGTCGGCAACGTCCCGCCCGAAATGATCCTGTCTTCGTTCGAGATGCTGAGACCGGCATCACGCGTCGCGAGCCAGGTTCAGCTATGGGAGAACATCTGGAATGACGAGTACGTCAAATCCTATCGTATGTTCGATCGCTGGGCGACTGACACGCTGCCTCTGGCCGGCGAGTATTTTCGCGCGATCACCAAGGACCTGATGTGGGATAACAAGCTCTACAACGACGCCATGTCGGTGGGCGGGCGCAAAGCCGATATATCCAAAATCAAAGTGCCGATCCTGCATGCTGTCGCCGAGCACGACCACATCGTGCCTTATGATGCCGCGAAGCACCTGATCCAAAAGATCGGTTCGGCTGACAAGGAAGAGGTGATCCTGAAGGGCGGCCATGTCAGCCTGGTAGCCGGCGCCAACGCCATCAAGCGGCTATGGCCGAAACTCGATTCATGGTTGTGCGAGAGATCAGTATGAGCAGTGACAGACGTTCCTATCCGCGCCGGGTGGCAACCGAGGCCGGCGAGATCGAATTCCGGCTGATGTCGCCGGCCGATGAGGCAGCGGTGCTCGCGTTCGCGCAAAAGCTTCCGGTGCACGATCTCTTGTTCCTGCCACGCGACATCAGTGAGCCGAAGGTTTTGACTGCGTGGATCAAGGAAATCGAGCGCGGCGCGATCACAAGCGTGCTCGCCTGGAAGGACGGCACCGTGGTGGGGTGTGGTACATTGGTTCGCGATCCGCTGTCCTGGTCCCCGCATGTCGGCGAAATTCGCAGCGTGGTCTCCTCCGAGGTGCGCGGGCAGGGTGTCGGCCGGGCGCTGTCCCAAGAGACG
The DNA here is from genome assembly GCA_025960445.1 of Bradyrhizobium sp. Taxonomy (GTDB): domain Bacteria; phylum Pseudomonadota; class Alphaproteobacteria; order Rhizobiales; family Xanthobacteraceae; genus Bradyrhizobium. Next base: position 5,035 of record JAICIT010000216.1, read on the forward strand.
TTCGCGCTCGCTTTGGGCTCAGGACTTGAGCGGCTCGTGGTGCAGATGACCGTCGATCAAACCGGCGCAATCGCCATATTCGAAGGCCTCGGTTTCAAGGCCGAGGCGCTGCTGCGGGAGCACGTCAAGGACAAGGCCGGCAAGAGCCATGACATCGTCGTTCTCGGCCATGACGTGGCCCAGGTCCGGGCTCAACTCGAAGCCTATGGGTTGGCAGGGGCGGTTCAGCATTAAACCGTCGAAGGATTTTGGAACCGGTTTGATCACGATCCCGTGATGTCGCGACGCAACATTAATATTGCATTGCACCATGAACTGTCATATATAGACGTTGCCCCGGGCCAATCCGGACGGGGTGAGCCCATAGCTCAAACCTGAGGATGGAGAGACCCCAATGACAA
>JAICIT010000217.1 GCA_025960445.1 Bradyrhizobium sp.
GCCCACGTTGTCGATCGCGAAAATTGGTTTGCGCAGCTCAAAATCCGCGGCTTACGCGTTTTCAATCAGGATGATCTCATGCGGAGTTTAGCCTCGTTTTGTCATCGCCCCTATCTTCAGCGGCTTTACCGAGTGCGGAGGCAACATGCGCTTGCATGACTGTTACAATTTCCACGACTTCAGGCGGCTCGCCAAGCGACGTCTTCCAGGTCCGATTTTCGATTACATCGATGGAGCGGCTGACGACGAGGTAACTCTTAGGCGTAATACGGCAAGCTTCGAAAACTGTGATCTGGTGCCGAACGTTCTTCGGGGTGTCGAGACAGTGGATATCTCGGTCACCGTTATGGGCCAGAAGCTCGCAATGCCCGTGTATTGTTCGCCCACTGCGCTGCAACGGCTATTCCACCATGATGGCGAGCGCGCCGTCGCAGCTGCGGCTGCCAAATACGGCACGATGTTCGGTGTTTCCTCTCTTGGCACGGTTAGCCTGGAGGAATTGCGCAAGGCACACGACACGCCGCAAGTCTACCAATTCTATTTTCATAAAGACCGCGGTCTGAATCGGGCGATGATGCAGCGCGCGAAGGAAGCTGGCGTCGAAGTCATGATGTTGACGGTCGACAGCATTACAGGCGGCAATCGTGAACGTGATCTCAGAACTGGGTTTTCCATTCCGTTCAGGCTGACGCTACCCGGAATGTCGCAATTTGCCATCAAGCCTCGGTGGGGCATCAATTACATCACGCATGAATCGTTCAAGCTGCCCCAGCTTGATCAACACGTCGACATGAGCGGCGGGGCACTATCGATCGGCAAATATTTTACCGAAATGCTGGATCCTTCTATGAACTGGGACGACGTGGCCGAAATGGTTCAGCTATGGAACGGTCAGTTTTGCCTGAAAGGCATTATGTCCGTCGCAGATGCCAAGCGCGCGGTTCAGATCGGTTGCACTGCCATCGTACTTTCCAATCATGGTGGTCGACAGCTGGACGGCTCGCGAGCTGCATTCGATCAATTGGCTGAAGTTGTGGACGCGGTGGGAGATCGGATTGACGTGATCATGGACGGCGGTGTCCAGCGCGGGACGCATGTGCTGAAGGCACTCTCGCTCGGCGCCAAGGCTGTCGGGGTAGGGCGGTTTTATCTCTATCCGCTCGCGGCGGCTGGCCAGGCCGGCGTTGAACGAGCGCTGGGTCTGTTAAAGACTGAGATCGAGCGCGGAATGAAGCTGATGGGTTGCACGGCGGTTGCCCAGCTCTCTCGCGAAAATTTGCGCTTCAGGTAACTGGGGTCCGAATGCGGCGTTGTGAGAGCACGCTAGCGGTGCTCTCAGGCGGCTCAAATTGATGAGTGCTAAGAGCGATGCAAGCACGAATAAATGCGGATGAGCTCGCGAGTCGCTGCTGGAACCGCACGCTGAGCCTTTTCATTCGTCGTGGCTGTCGCGCAGGACAGCCAAAAGTAATTTCCATTGGGATCGATGACGAGCCGCTTCGGCTCGAAATCAGCAAGAAGGATCGACAAGTACGGCGTAGTCGAGAACCACGAGAGCCGGTTCAAACTGGCGGGTATTCGGTTCGACGAAACAAAACGAGAGTCGCCAAGCCCCGGGTCGGATTGATTGCTGGTCGCAAGCGCCGCGACGGCCGCGCTATAATGCGTCCATGCCGAAACGAATTTGCCCGTTTCCACGACGTGCACCAACGTCACGAGCATGAAAGCCGAGGCGAGCGGCAGGCGCTTCAGGCGTTTCAACCATGTCATCACGCGTTCCGCCCCCGGAACGGACCGAGCAAGCCGACCATCTCGGTAGATGGCGAGCAGAGCGGCTAGCGCGCCCAGCATGGGGGTTGCGATAACCAGCGCCGTGCGCATGTAGTACCGGCTGCTCGCATGTATCGAGCGATCAAACCAGGACCAATATATCGACAGCAGCCCCACCACCATTGCGGCGGCGTAAAGGTGCGCTCTCTCCGGCGTGAGCCGTGAAAATACCGCGACGAGAACGCTGAACAGAACCATGGTCCCGAATAACAGCGCGACGATGTTGACCTCGAAGATCTTGATGTCGAAAAAGTGCAGCGCTGCCCTTAGTAACACGTCGGCATAATATTCATCGGGCGGGATAATGATCTTCACCGCGGCGCATGCGGCCAGGACCACGATCAGGATTGCGGCCGCCCGCAGAAACGAGGCATCGCGCAACCCCCGCATCGCAAGGGTCGCCACGATTGAAAATTCCAGCACCAACGCACCTTCATGCGTAAAGGCAAGTGCGAGAAACATCAGGAAAGCGAGCGCCGACCCCACGACAGTACGCTTGGCATAATGGCTGACGGCGAGCGTCGGCCAGAACATTGCGTGCGCCAGCCACATTTCCGTGGGAAAGCCAAAAATAAGGGGGCACAGCAGGGCTGTCGAGCAACAAGCGTAGAGGAAGATAAGGCGGCCGGATGAGCGATCGGCCGCGAAGGTGCCGATCAGTCCTGCAAGCGGCGCGAGATAGAAAAGCAGCCCATAGATGAAGACTCCAGCTCTGGGGTCAGCGCTAAGCCCGACGTAAATCTCCGCGGGAAGCAGGGTCAGAAGGAACACTGACGCGCGGCTTGAAATATTGTGCCAATGGAACGCCCACACGTCCTGCACCGCGACGGCATAGGAAAACATGGCGCCATCGGCGTAAAGTTCCAGCCGATAGACCAGAGCGACGAGAACGAATGCGACAGACCAGCAGAGACCGACTCCGATCACCAACGCGCGCAAGGCGTCGGATTGGGAACGGAAGGCGGGCCACCACATGCTGTCAATGTCTCCTCGGGCGGCACTCGGCCGCGGGGAGCGTCGAAATAGCCGATCGACCAGGGCAAACGGCGGCTTACGAAACCGGTGGGTAGTGATGCCCGTCTGGGAGTCCTCCGGCCATTCTCTGGTTACGTCTGATCAGCCACAGAAGCTATCAGATGATCGAACCGGTGCCCGGAACGAACGGCCTTGGCGGTCATATAGCGGCGGTTGTGAGCATTGATTGGCGCCTCAAGCGGCATCCGGCTGGCAATATCAATGCCAGCCTTTGTCAGGCCATCAAGCTTGGCCGGATTGTTGGTGAGCAGCGCGATCCGTTTGCAGTTCATCATAGCAAGCATCCGTGCGGCGACACCGTAGTCGCGCTCGTCATCATCGAAGCCTAGCGTGGTATTGGCATCGAAAGTGTCGAGGCCATCATCCTGCAATTGGTAAGTCCGCATCTTGTTGGCGAGTCCAAGCCCGCGGCCTTCCTGAGCCAGATAAAGGATGATGCCTCCGCCGAGGTCTTCGATCCGCGCCAAAGCAAGGCGAAGCTGGTCTCCACAGTCGCAGCGCCGCGAACCAAACACGTCGCCGGTCAGACAGGCCGAATGTAGCCGTACAGGAACGGCTTTAGTGAAATCAGGCCTGCCGAGAATGATCGCGACCGGACTGCCACCCAACGCGTCGCGGAACACGGCAAAGCGCGCCGGCATGCCGGAGCTGAGCGGCACCGTCGCTTCGCTCGCCAGGATCAGCGAGTGGATCGCATCATCGGCAAAGCGGGCAACCGCATCTGCGTCAACCCTGACTATGCTCTCTTCACATGCCACGGAATGCGCGGTCACGTCGGCCGCCAGTATCGCCGGCAAACCGTGCGATGATTTGACTAGCTGGATGGCGGCAGCACCAGCTCGGCTGGCGGGCTTCGCCGCCGGAGTGCGATCGTTGGTCGCGTCGATGACGAGGGCCAGAATCGCATTTGCGTCGTCGCTCGCCGAGAGTGGTAGTGTCATTGGCGTCGATGCGTCGAGGCCCAGCGCGAGCGCGCGCCGTTCTGTAATGATGAGTCGCGGCAGAACTGGTGCACAAAGCGCCATGAATTCAGAAAGCCGCTGGCCATCGAGGCCTTCGACCGGCAATGCGAGTACGGTTTCGTCCATGGCGGTGATCAGGACAGGCCTTCGCGCCTGAAATTCCCCAAGGCCGCGGCTGACACTGGTATGCCCCGGACCACCGAACAAAGCCGAGCTTGCGCCCGTCTGCACTTCAATCATTCCCAGTCCTTTGCACCATGGCTATCGTAGAACACCGACTGCCGTGCATCATTCCAGTCGAAAACACACGATTTTTGTGGCATGATGGCAGATAGTCGCATTGTTAACGTCAACACACAGTGATTTTGATCCCGCGTGCCGATAACCCACCTCCCCCTCAACAAATCTGCGTCTTCCGACCCGTGGGAAGACTTTGCCAATGTATTCCGTAGAGGGCAGCTTCCGCTTCCGCAAGGCTGGGCCGAAGTTTTCGGTCCGCTGCGCAAGGGTGCAGTGGATGATCTCGTGATCGTCGGCCAGATAGGTCAATCACTTGACGGCAGGATCGCCACGGAATCGGGACATTCGAAATACATCAATGGGCCGGCGGGACTTGTACATCTGCATCGGCTGAGGGCCTTGGTTGACGCTGTCATCGTGGGCGTCGGCACCGCGATCGCTGACGATCCGCAATTGACAGTGCGGCAGGTCTCGGGGCCGCAGCCTGCACGCGTGGTTATCGATCCGAACGGGCGGCTTTGCGCCAGCGCCAGGGTTTTCGCCGACGACGGCGTCAGGCGCTTGTTGGTCACCTCGGAAGGCACGCGCGGTCGGGCGCCGGCAGGTGTGGAGATCATCGCTCTGCCTGAAGTCGACGGGAAAATCTCCCCCTCGGCGATTCTCCTCGCGCTTGCTGGGTGTGGCATGCGTCGTATGTTGATCGAAGGCGGAGCCAATACCGTGTCGCGTTTTCTTGCGGCTGGATGTCTCGATCGCCTGCACGTGATGGTCGCACCGATCATCCTGGGCGCCGGCGGTCCCGGATTGATCCTGCCGCCGCTGGAACGTGCCGATCAGGCGTCACGCATGCCGGTACGCGTGCACAAGATCGATGACGATGTGCTGTTCGACTGCGATCTCAGCGATCAGCGTGTGGCTCTCGGCGTTGCAAAAAAATCGATGTGACCGACGAGTAGCGATGAGCATCCGGCCTCGACGGCGAGGCGGCGTCGCGTAAGCCAGGCGGTCGCGTCGGCGAGCGGCAGCGCGCCCATCTCATCCGAAGCACTTGCCCAACCGGTCAGAATTTCGGTTTGGATATCGCGATCCTCCGGTCCCATGACCCAGTCGGCCGCGCCGTGAACGACGGAATAGCCGAGACCCTCGAGGCGGGCGATCATAAACGGGGCAGCCGTCGGCCCCAGCGCTGGCCCGAATCCTTTGTCGGTAGTTTGATGTGCATTCATTCCGGCCATAACGCATGCATCGGATAGATCGGTCGGAATGAACCCGGTTCGCCCGTCATAGCTCAGCGCTGCGTAAAACGGAATCGAGCGCGCCGCGAGCGCTAGCGCTAGCCGGTCCAGCCAGGCAGCGGAGACCAGGTCC
>JAICIT010000218.1 GCA_025960445.1 Bradyrhizobium sp.
CCTTGCCGCTGGCCAAAGGGTCGGACGCAAGGACACTGGCTTCAAAAAGCTCCAATCGCGAATAGCAAACCGCGTGCGTAGCGCGATACTGCGCGATGGAACCCGTGACACCGGTTGTGGCCTCAAAGCCTTCCGCCGCGAGGTATTCCTGATGCTGCCTTATTTCGACGGCTTGCATCGTTTCCTGCCGGCGCTGGTCCGGCGCGAGGGCTGTGAGATCCGCTATGTCGAAGTTATTGACCGACCGCGCCGGTCAGGCGTGTCAAACTACGGTTTCTTCGATCGGTTGTGGATCGGAGTGATGGATCTCGCCGGCGTATGGTGGCTGATCCGCCGCAAGAAGCCGACGCCTGTTGCGACCGAGGTGACCTTATGATCGAGCTATACAATCATCTTGCCAGCTATATGCACGACGTCTTCATCGTCCAGTTCGACGGATGGGTAGCACTCGGCTTTGTCGCGCAGGCATTTTTCACCATGCGGTTTGTGGTGCAGTGGATTGCGTCCGAACGTGCGCGCAAAAGCGTGATGCCGGTGGCGTTCTGGTTTTTTTCGATCGGTGGTGGCGCGCTGCTGTTCATCTATGCGCTGTATCGTAAGGATCCGGTATTCATCGCGGGCCAGGGCCTCGGACTGTTGGTTTATATTCGCAATGTCTATTTCATCGTCGTCAATGGACGGCAGGTCTCGGCCACCAGTTGAATTCGGCCGCATTGGCAAGCCGCGCTACGGTATGCCCGAATGTACTTTGCCGGAAAATGCTTCTGCCGGCTGAGCGAGGTCGTTCTCAGCGCTGCGATGTGCGGGCAGTTCCCCAGCGGAGTCCAGCACGGGATAGGCCACAGAGCAGATGTGCGAGTGAATTCGCCTGAGGTCGCGCAGAACGTCAAGATGAAGCGAGGTCGTTTCGATAGTCTCAGGCCGACCTTCACGCAGCCGGTCCAGGTGTCGCTCGGTAGCGGCAAGCTCTGCGTTGCGTAACAGCGCTTTCTCCGCCAGCAGCTTGCGCGCTTCATTGACGTCGCCTGACATGAACACGCCGAACGCGACCCGAAGCGAGTCAGTGGTTCGCTTGTGAAAGGCCGAAAGCTCTTCCGCGCCCTCCGGCGAAAACTGGAATCGACGCTTTATCTTTTTAGTTGCGAGTTCGCTCAAATTCTTGTCGATGATGTCGCCGATGTGCTCGAGATTGATTGCGAAGGAAATGATTTCCATCGCCCGGTGGCCTTCGCGTTCATCGAGGCTACCGCGTGTGAGCTTGGTGACGTATAGTTTGATTGCTTCGTCGAGACTGTCGACGCTGTTGTCCATCTTGGACACCTGATCAACCAACGCGCGGTCGTTGGTCATGATTGCTGCCATCACCTTGCGCAGCATGACCTCGACGTGATCACCCATGTGCAACGTTTCGCGTGCTGCATCCGCGAGGGCAAGCGAAGGCGTCTCGAGTGCGCTTTCATCGAGATAGCGCGGACGGGAGGGGTCGGTTGCCGGCGGACGGTCCGGGAAAATCTTCCGAAGCAATCCGGCGAGGCCATCCAGCAGGCCGATAAAGATGATCGCCATGGCCAGGTTGAACGCAATGTGGAATTCGGCCGTAAGCTTCGCGAGATCGGGTTGCCAGTTCTGCAAAAAATCGGTGATTGGATGCAAGAACGGCGTTACCAGCAGCACGCCTGCCAATCGATTGATCAAATTGCCCAGCGGAAGCCGGTAACTCGCCGGGTTGTCGCGTCGCACGCCTTCGAAAAGCGGATTGATCGCGCTGCCAAGATTTGCCCCAAGCACCAGCGCCAGCGCCGCAGAAGGCCCTACGAACTGTGAGTAAGCGAGTGACATGATGAGGAGAACGCTGGCCACGCTGGAGTGCACGGCCCAGGTGACGATCGCACCGAGGACGATGCAGAGCACGGGGTCGCCGGTGATGGCATTCATGAAAAGGCGTACGCCGGGGGCGTTTTCGGCAGGTGCCAACGTGTCCAGCAGGATGTGCAGGGCTAGCAGCATCAGGCCAAGACCGATCGCGACCCGGCCAATATCCTTGATCCGCGAATGGGCGCCGCTGCGGAATGCGACCAGGCCGATAACGAAGAGAACAGGTGCGACAGCAGCGATATTGAATGACAGGACTTGAACAATCAGCGTGGTGCCGACGTTGGCGCCAAGCATGATAGCAAGCGCCGGAACCAGGCTAAGCATCCCTTCCGCCGTGAACGAACTCGTGATCAGAGCGGTCGCGGTGCTGCTCTGGAGCAGGGCGGTCAGGCCGACACCCGCTGCAAATGCACTGAACCGGTTGCTCAAGCCATTTGCCAGAAGCCGCCGGAGATCAGGACCAAACGCGCGCAGAATGCCGCTGTGGACCATATGAAGGCCCCACAACAGCAGCGCCACGCCGCCCATCAGGTCGAGCAAAACCAAGCTTCCCATCGTCGTCCGCTTCTTGAATTTGAGTCGAAAGATCACGCTATCGGCAAACGACGCGTGATCAATCGTTTTGTTGGACGCCGGGTGCGAAAATGCCGCTGGCGTACAACTCCGCTAGAGCATTTGCAACGTTATTTCGGGTCCAATTGAGCGCTCATCGGTCTTCAACGAGCCAGCCATGCTGCTCCAGGCTGGCGACCATACGAGCTTCGCGGGCGGGCGGCAGGCCTATCGAACGGACTGTCGGCGCGGGTTCAAACCCTGGTGAACGAACGTCGTTGGGAACGCAAATTGGGACGCGCGTCAAGGTTACCGCGTTCGCCGAAGCACCGAGAGCGCCTGCGGCAGCAAGTCGGATTATCCGGCAGTTAGCTGCGAATCAGGCGCTCATGGGCCTGAGCTTTGGTTCGTAGGGGCTAGGTCAGTAAAAACTTCCTGAAAGCGGCAGCTAGATTACGAGAGGTCGCGATAGGAAGATTCCAATGTTTGTTCTGTAAAGCCGTAAGGGGCTGAAACGCCGGATGAATGACCGTCGAGCACGCGAAGGATCGATATGCTAGCGAATCGTCGTAGAAGCGAACGCCGTGTGTGTAAAAGGCTCGCGAAAATCCAGTTCGGGAATGGCTCTTTGCCACGCGACTGCACGATTACGGACATTTCGGACGGCGGCGTGAAGGTCATCGCGGAATACGTCGACATTCCCTCTGATTTCACAATCATATTGTCGGAGGGCCGTCCCCGCCAGTGCAAGCTTGCCTGGCGCATCGGCTTTGAATTCGGCGCTCAGTTCCTCGACTGAACGACCAATCATCAGGCCGCTTCGCGCTTCTCATCAGCCAGTCGAGTCGGAGACTAGACGGACAATTCCGTAAGTCGGCGTCCGTAGCACGCGACGGCGGGCAGGAAGCTTTTACTTCGCGCGCAGCATCTTGAGAACAGGCGATAGCACCGAACGACGCCGTTTGGTTTCCGCGCGACCGGTCAGGCGTTGCGCAATCTGCAGAAACGTCTGAGTGGTGCGGTGGCGCGCGGCAAGTTCCGCAATCATCTGGCCGTTGTTGGCGGCCGTGCCGAACAGTCGCGAGTCGAACGGAATAGTCGCGATCGGCGGCGCCTCGATGGTTTTTGTGAATCCCCGAGCGTCGATTTCAGGGCGCTTCGGCATGCGCGTCTGATTGAGACAGTAGACGGGCGGCCGATCGTTCGGACGTGCTGCCTTCAGCACCGTCAGCATGTTCTTGGTGTTACGGAGATTGGCGAGGTCCGGTTCCGCGACGATCAGAATATCATCCGCGCCGACCAGAGCCCGCTTGGTCCAAGCCGACCATTGATGTGGAACGTCCAGCACGATGCACGGTGTCGTCATACGCATTGTATCGAAGATCGAGTCGAAAGCTTCCGCACCCAGATCGTAGACGCGATCCAGTGACGCGGGCGCGGCAAGCAGGCTGAGGTGGTCAGTGCATTTCGCCAGCAATCGCTCCATGAACGAGGTGTCGAGCCGGTCGGGCGAGAACACGGCATTTGCAATTCCCTGCAAAGGGTCCTGATTGTAGTCGAGACCTGCTGTGCCGAACGCGAGGTCAAGGTCGATTACGACGGAATCCAGCGCCAGATCACGCGCGATCGCCCAGGCGACATTGTGGGCCACCGTCGATGCGCCGACGCCGCCTTTCGCGCCGACGACGGCGATCATTCGGCCCACTGCCACTGCTTCCGATGCCGAAAACAGGCTGCAAATCGATCGCACCACATCCAGGGTATTAACCGGCCCGATGACGTAGTCATTGACGCCGCGGCGTACCAGTTCGCGATAAGGCGCGACATCATGCACGCCGCCGATCACGACGACGCGGGTTCCGGCGTCGCACACAGTTGCGAGCTGATCGAGGCCTTCAAGGATATCGTTGCGGCCTCCCGTCTCCAGTACGATGACATTTGGAGTAGGGCCCTTGCTGTAGGCTTCGACCGCCGCTGCCATGCCGCCCATTTGAACGGTGACATGGGCCTTTGCGAGCCGACGGTCTTCGCCCGCAGATCGCACGGCTTCCGCCGTTTCCACCGTCTCGCAAAATGCCTGCACTGACACGCGCGGTGCCGGAGCGATATAGTCGTCGGCATGCGGCGACGAGAGTTCCGGCTGTTCTTCGGATTCTAGACGGGCCTGGCTGTTCATTTTCCGGTGTCGCTGAGTTTGGCCTTTTCGGCTTCGGGATAAGCGATCGCGCTCGGCTCGCCCTTGCGGTATTTCTCGAACGCAGCCGTGCGGCGGGCCGTGTACGGGGGCGATTCAGTCCGTGGTTGCTCAAGATCGGCCGGATTGTCGATCATCGCAGCCAGGTTGCGCTGATTTGCGCAGCCGAAATTGTAGTAGTCCTTATTTTCGGAATAGCGGCGGTTCAAAATCGAGGGCCCAAGATCCTCCGGCCACAGCCCGCAGGGGCCCGCAACCGCTGCAATCCTCGGATAACTCAACCTGATTGTCGCAAACGTCCGCGGATCATCCGGATGATAGTGGTGCAGCACGATTCCCCGCGCCGGCACGCCGGCCGCCACAAGAAGAGAACGGATTTCCTGGAATGAATTGGCCGCTGCCTTTGAGTTCGGGGTGTCGACCGGCACATCGGCCACGATCGCGCCGGTACCTTCGCGCAGCCATACCTGCGCCAATCCGAGCACGTCTGTGCGTTGTGGCGCTGACAGGCCGCCTCGTCCGTGGCCGACGAAAATGACAACCGACCGGTTTGCCTCTTCGATCGCGATGGGATGGCGCAGCTTGTAGTCGTCAGGAACGCTCGCCGTCACCACCTCGGCGCCCGTGTACGTGCATGCACCAAGAGTGAGTGAAAGGCAGGCGGCCAGTGCGCTGAGCAAGCCCAGGCTTCCATGCTTCTCGACCGGTGTTCTGTTTTTCATCGTTCCCTCGTCCCACATCGGTCGCGCGGCTCCGTCTCAGTCAATGATGAAGCCAAAGTTCGGCTGGTAATCTCCAGCCGGTTCG
>JAICIT010000219.1 GCA_025960445.1 Bradyrhizobium sp.
CCGGGCCTATGCCGCGCCAGGTGTCCAAAATCGAGCATTTTTACGGCCCAGAAGGTGCTGCTGTGCTCGCGGACGCATTAGGTAAACAGGAGGCCGGCCGCTTGTCGGGGCCGGACCGTGAAGGCAGCGATCCCTATGGTGAACTGGCGCCGCACCACATCTCAGATGCAGGCCGCGACCGAATCGGTTGCCGTGGCGCCTTCGTCGCCGGTGTCGGCGAGAGCGGGCAAGCCGCCCCGTCCTCGCATGATGCGCCAGTACGATCTGGTGGAACGGGTCAGGTCCTATAACCCCGGCACCAATGAAGACCTGCTGAACCGCGCTTACGTTTACGCCATGAAGGCGCATGGCGCGCAAACCCGCGCCTCCGGCGATCCCTATTTTTCCCATCCGCTCGAGGTCGCGGCGATCCTCACCGATCTCAAGCTCGATGATGCCACCATCGTCGCTGCGTTGCTGCACGACACCATCGAGGACACCGAGGCTACCCGCAGCGAAATCGATCATATTTTCGGGCCGGAGATCGGCGCCCTGGTCGAGGGCCTCACCAAGTTGAAACGCCTGGAGTTGGTCTCGCGCGAGGCCAAGCAGGCCGAGAACCTGCGCAAGCTGCTGCTGGCGATCGCTGATGACGTCCGCGTGCTCCTGATCAAGCTCGCCGACCGGCTGCACAACATGCGCACGCTCGAATTCGTCCCGCCGGCCTCACGCCGCCGCATTGCCGAGGAGACGCTCGACATTTACGCGCCGCTCGCCGGCCGCATGGGTATGCAGGAGATGCGGGAGGAGCTCGAAGACCTCTCATTCCGTACCCTCGATCCGGAGGCGTACGCGGTCGTGACGCAGCGGCTCGACTCACTTGCCGAGCGCAACCGCAACCTGATCAGCGAAATCGAAAGCCAGCTGTCCAAGAACCTGCAGAAAAACGGCGTCAACGCTCATGTCTATGGGCGGCGGAAGCAACCGTTTTCGATCTGGACCAAGATGGAGCGCAAGTCGGTTGGCTTCGAGCAACTCTCCGATATTTTCGGCTTCAGGGTCGTGATGAAGGATGTCGAGTCCTGCTACCGAGCGCTCGGAGTGGTGCATACGACGTGGCCGGTCGTGCCCGGCCGTTTCAAGGATTACATCTCGACGCCGAAGCAGAACGACTACCGTTCGATCCACACCACCGTGATCGGCCCCGGCAATCAGCGCGTCGAACTACAGCTCCGCACCGAGGACATGGACCAGATCGCCGAGTTCGGCATCGCCGCCCATGCCTTCTACAAGGACGGGGTCGGCTCGCCGACCGAACTCTTGAAGCGCGAATCCAACGCCTTTGCCTGGCTGCGCCACACCATCGGCATCCTGTCCGAAAGCGCCAATCCGGAAGAATTCCTGGAGCATACCAAGCTCGAACTGTTCCACGATCAGGTGTTCTGCTTCACGCCGAAGGGCAAGCTGATCGCGCTGCCGCGTCAGGCCAATGTGATCGACTTCGCCTATGCCGTGCACACCGACGTCGGCAACAGCGCGGTGGGCTGCAAGATCAATGGCAAGTTTGCGCCACTCTCATCGGAGCTGCAGAACGGCGATGAGGTGGAGGTACTAACGTCGGAGGCCCAGTCAGCGCCGCCGTCGGCATGGGAATCGCTGGCGGTAACCGGCAAGGCCCGGGCGGCGATCCGGCGCGCGACCCGCACGGCCGTGCGCGATCAATATGCCGGGCTTGGCCGCCGCATCGTCGAGCGGCTGTTCGTGCGTGCCAAGATCGAGTACGCCGACGACAAGCTCAGGGGCGCGCTGCCGCGGCTGGCGCGTGGCTCGGTCGAGGACGTGATGGCGGCGGTCGGGCGCGGGGAGATGAAAGCTTCCGATGTCGCCCGCGCGATGTATCCCGATTACAAGGAAGAACGGGTCGCTCGCTATGGCGCGAAGAAAAGCCTTGCGGTCAAATTGAAGCTGAAATCGCCACCTGATCCGTCGCGGAGTCCGTCGGCGATACCAGTGCGCGGTATCAATTCGGACTTGCCGGTCAAGTTCGCACCGAATGGCGGCGCCGTGCCCGGAGACCGGATTGTCGGCATCGTCTCACCGGGCGAAGGCATCACGATCTATCCGATCCAGTCACCGGCGCTAAAGGACTTCGAGGAAGAGCCGGAGCGTTGGCTCGACGTGCGCTGGGATGTCGACGAATCCACTCCGCAGCGATTTCCAGCGCGCATCCTGGTCGACAACGTCAACGAGCCCGGAAGCCTCGCCCAGGTCGCCACCGTGATCGCCGAGCACGACGGCAATATCGACAATATCAGCATGTTCAGGCGCTCGCCTGATTTCACCGAACTGACCATCGATCTTGAGGTCTATGACCTCAAGCATCTCAGCGCTATCATCGCGCAATTGCGCGCCAAGGCGGTGGTTGCTCGGGTCGAGCGCGTCAATGGATAGGATCCGATGCGCAGTCTATCCATCATGGTGAGCAGGCGCCTTTCGGACGGCGTGATTGCGCGGTCCGATGCGCCGTCTCGAACCATGAGATCACATCATCTCTCATCCTTCGGTCCGCAGGATGAGGGAAATCGAACCTGAATCCCGAGAGTCCTGCATGCCCCATCCTCCGCTGCGTCTCGGAGTCAATGTCGATCACGTTGCGACGCTTCGCAACGCGCGGAGCGGGCCCAACCCCGACCCGGTACGCGCAGCCCTGCTCGCGATCGAGGCTGGGGCCGACGGCATCACGGCTCACCTGCGCGAAGATCGTCGCCACATTCGCGACGATGACATGGCGCGTCTGAAGGCGGAAATTTCAAAGCCGCTGAACTTCGAAATGGCGGCGACGCCCGAGATGCTGGCAATAGCACTCGCGACCCGGCCTCACGCAGTTTGCCTGGTGCCCGAGCGCCGCGAAGAACTCACTACGGAAGGCGGCCTCGATGTTGTCGGACAGCACAACGCTCTGGCGCCCTTCATCGCAAAATTGAATGATGCAGCAATACGGGTGTCGCTGTTCATTGCCGCAGAACCGCGGCAGATCGAAATGGCCGCGAAGCTGAGGGCGCCGGTGATCGAGATTCATACCGGCGCCTGGTGCGACGCCGTCGTTGATGGTCACACGGCAAAAGCCGAGGCGGAATGGCAGCGCATTGTCGCCGGCGCGGCACTTGCGCGATCAGCGGGCCTCGAGGTTCACGCCGGCCACGGGCTCGATTACGTGACGGCTGAAAAAATCGCGAGCCTGGCTGAGATCGTGGAACTCAACATCGGCTACTACATGATGGGCGAGGCGCTTTTCGTTGGCCTCGGCGAGACGGTTCGGGCAATGCGCGCGGCGATGGACCGCGGCCGCCAGAAAGCCGGAGAGCCGGTGGTCGCCGCCACTCCCTCGGACCACGCATGATCATCGGCATCGGCTCCGACCTGATCGACATTCGGCGGGTGGCCAAGGTCATCGAACGGCATGGCGATCGGTTTCTCGATCGGATTTTCACCGAAGCCGAGCGCGCCTGGGCGGGGCGCCGCGCCAAGAACGAGAAAATGGTATTGGCGACCTACGCCAAGCGCTTTGCCGCCAAGGAGGCCTGTTCCAAAGCGCTGGGAACGGGAATTCGTCGCGGCGTCTGGTGGCGAGACATGGGGGTCGTGAACCTCCCGGGCGGTCGTCCCACCATGCAATTAACGGGCGGAGCGCTGGCCCGGCTCCAGGCTGTGACGCCGGACGGTTATGAGGCGCGGATCGACATCAGTATTACTGACGACTGGCCGTTGGCGCAGGCGTTCGTCATAATTTCGGCAGTCCACCCCGGCAAACCCTGAAGTGGCGGGCCGGACCGGGGAACGCCGTTCCGCGAACTAAAAAATCAGATGTTCCTCAACGGATTAGCAGATTTTGATCGGACCGTTGATTGCACGGCTGCGAACAAGGGTCTAAAACGCCGCAGGTTTGGGACCGAACCAAGAGCCAGTTCAGGTGTGTGCCGGGATTGGCTGTCAACATCAGAAATAGGACCACTTTCTTGACGCGATGCGAGAGCGATTCGCGTGAGGAAAATGCTCTGCCACCGCGCGGGGACCGCAGCGGGGAATTGGGAAAGCAATGAGCGTGACATCCGGGACAAAACCTGAAAGTGGCTTCGGCGAAACTGTCCGAGTCGTGATCCACGCGCTTCTAATTGCTCTGGTGATCCGCACCTTCCTGTTCCAGCCGTTCAACATTCCATCCGGCTCGATGAAGGCCACGCTCCTGGTCGGCGACTATTTGTTCGTCTCGAAATATTCCTACGGGTACACCCACTATTCCATACCGCTGTCGCCGCCGCTGTTTTCGGGCCGCATCTTCGGCTCCGAACCGTCGCGAGGCGATATCGTGGTGTTTCGTCTGCCAAAGGATGACACTACCGACTACATCAAGCGCGTGATCGGGTTGCCTGGCGACCGCATTCAAATGAAAGAGGGCTTGCTCTACATCAACGATGTGCCGGTGAAGCGCGAGCGCCTCAGCGACTTCGTTGGTGAAGATCCTTGCGGGTCATCGGATGCTACCGCGCGCGTCAAGCGCTGGAAGGAGACTCTTCCGAACGGCGTCAGCTACGAGTCGCTCGACTGCGTCGATAACGGATTCTACGACAACACCAACCTCTACACGGTGCCGCCCGGCCACTTCTTCATGATGGGCGACAATCGGGACAACTCGACCGACAGTCGGGTGCTGTCGGCAGTGGGCTACGTGCCGTTCGAAAATATTATCGGCCGGGCTCAAATGATCTTCTTCTCCATTGCCGAGGGCGAGCACGCCTGGATGTTCTGGCGCTGGCCCACGGCCGTGCGCTGGAATCGGCTATTCACCATTGTGCGATGAACGACGAAACACCGGACATCCCGAATTCGTCACCTTCAGGCGAAGCAACCACTCAGCCTGACGCCGACCGCGCACCCGTGGCAGCCCGGAAGACGCGCGGCAAGAGCGCCGCAAAGGCGGCCACCGCAGCTATCGAGGCGCGGATTGGGCACAAATTCAACGATCCCAGTTTGCTGATGACCGCATTCACCCACGTTTCCGCGCTGAAATCGGCGCGCAAGCGTGGCGACAGCTACCAGCGTCTCGAATTCCTCGGCGATCACGTACTCGGACTGATCGTCTCGGACATGCTGTACCGGGCTTTCCCGAATGCGGACGAAGGCGAACTATCGAAGCGGCTCGCGGATCTTGTGCGCAAGGAGAGCTGCGCGGAAGTCGCGAAGGCGCTTGGTCTTTTCGACGACATCAAACTCGGGGCGGTCGGCGCGGGCGCCGGCGCGCGGCTGCGAAAATCCGTGCTCGGGGACATCTGCGAGGCCGTCATCGGCGCGGTGTTTCTGGATGGCGGTTACGCCGCAGCGGCGCAATTCGTCGAGCGGAACTGGACCGAGCGGATGCGCAAGCCGCGGCGGCCGTTGCGCGATCCA
>JAICIT010000220.1 GCA_025960445.1 Bradyrhizobium sp.
CTAAAGCAACGCAGAGTTCGTACGACAGCTCGAAAAAGAAAAGCAGCATTGTCACGGGCACCCAAGGGACTGGTAGGGAGCCGATCTATAACAGCGCGCAGTGCGGCCGCTTCCTCCGAACGGGGGAGACTCGCGCCGACAAGTAACAGGGGGCCAGCAAGTAATGACGGTAATGAGTCAGGCCAAGGTTCGAGCGCTCATCAAGAGGCTCCCCATACTGATCTCGGCGCGCCGTTATCGGTTCGCGCTGGTAGCCTCACCATCAAAAATATTTTGTCAGGTCACGCTGATGAAGCGAGCAGAAGCTGTGGAGAGAGTCCTCGCGTAGGTAAGTCTCGAATTCGATTGCCTGAAATTGGAGGGCCAGCGGTAGATCAACCTCGGGATGTGCCAAGAAATTTCCGCTTCCCTCCTCCGACCGGAGGATGTTTCCGTTAACCCATGGTTCATATTGCAACTGTCATCGCTCAATTCCCATCAGCAAAGCATGGTGAAAGCCCTGCGAATAACTCCGGAGAATGGAATGACCAAGATTCTTGCTCTCGTATCTACAGTGGCCGCACTCGCTGTGCTCGGCACAAGCGGAATGGCGCCTGCCGCCGGTCGTGATCATCGCGACGGCGCAGCGACATCAACTGCTGCAACGCCGGCGAAGCAGGGCCTGGCGGCTTACAACGACCAGTACCGCGACGTGAATGCCCGGTCGAAGAAGTCCAAGAGCAAAAAGAAGCATTAAGAGGCTTCAACAAGAGCTTTTTTCTCGCTCTTGAGTCGCTCGAAATCCAAGCTGGCATATTTTCGGCGCCCGGTGCGAATTCGCACTGGGCGTTTTTTACGAGCCCGCGTTCATTGAAGTTGTGCGGTCTCTACTCGTCAATGAAGGTCACCGTATCCGCAACATTCGCGCGTGTTGTGCGATAGCTGTTGGCCTTGTGACCGCGGTCCGGCAAGCCGAACGAAATTCCGCACACTACCCGCCGGTCGTCGCCCAGCCCGAAATGCTTGCGCACCACTTCGGAATGAAACGCCAGCGCGGCTTGCGGCACTGTCGCGATCCCGAGCGCTTGCGCCGCAAGCATGAAGCTCGTCACGTAGCCGCCGCAATCAATCGCGCCGTATACGCCTAGCGCCTCATCGGTATGAACGATGGCGACATGCGGCGCGCCGAAGAAATTGAAATTCTCAAGTGCCTGCCTTGCGTAGGCTGCCTTGTCGCCGCGCGGAATCCCGAGCGAGTTGTAAAGCTGAAAACCGCTTTCCCGCCGCCGTTCGAGATAGACGCCGCGATATTCGCGAGGGAATGGAAAATCGCCGCTATTCGGTCTGCCGCTTGACGCGGCGGCGTATATCACGTCGCGGAATTTCGCGGTCGCCGCGCCGGAGGTGATCGTGAGCTGCCACGGCTGGCTGTTGCACCAGGAGGCAGTCTTTTGCGCTGCCGCCAATATCCGCTCGATGGTGGCGCGCGGAACCGGCTCGGCCCGAAAGGCTCGGCAGGAAAATCGTTCGCTCAGCAACTCGTCCAGGATTTCGATGCGCTGCTCGGAGCTGTGGCCGGTCGTCGCCGGTTTGTCGAGGGCATCCGGCATGTTCACCTTCCCTTGGTTGGGATCTTGTTGAAGGGCACATCCTTGTCGACGCGGATGTCGCCGGGTAGCCCGAGCACGCGCTCGGCGATGATGTTGCGGAGAATTTCGTCAGTGCCGCCGGCGATCCGGGTGGAAGGCGAAGACATTAGCATGGCCTGGAACTGGCCGGCTGCCTCGGCGGTATCGGGATCGTTCAGCATGCCGCTCGCGCCTTGCAGGTCCATCGCATACATCGCGATATCCTGAAGCATCGAGCCGGCCACCAGCTTACCGATCGAGTTTTCGGGTCCCGGACGCTCGCCTTTGGACAAGGCCGAGACCGCCCGGTAACTGGTGTATTTCAGGCCGCTGTTCTTTACCGCCCAGTTGGCGAGCTTGGAACGTGTGGCCCGGTCGTCGATCGCAAGACCGTCCTCCGTCATCAGGCTGCAACAGAACTCAAACAGCTCAGTGAAGCCGGTTGCCAGACGCGAGCCGATCGATAGCCGCTCATTCATCAGCGTAGTCAATGAGACATTCCAGCCGTCGCCCACCGCCCCAAGCCGCTGCGAGTCAGGCACGCGCAAGTCGGTGAAAAACACCTCATTGAATTCCTGCATGCCGTTGGCCTGCTTGATCGGCTTGACCGACACGCCAGGGCTTTTCATGTCGATGTAGAACATCGTCAGCCCCTTGTGCTTTGGCACAGTGGGATCGGTGCGGGTGATCAGGATTCCATAGTCCGAGTAATGCGCCCCCGAGGTCCAGATTTTCTGGCCGTTGATGATCCAGTGATCGCCATCGCGCTCGGCGCGGGTGCGCAATCCCGCGACATCAGAGCCGCCGGCCGGCTCCGAAAAAAGCTGGCACCAGATCTCCTCGCCCGACGCGATCTTCGGCAAATAGCGCCGCTTATCGGCTTCGCTGCCATAGGCCATTACGGTCGGACCGCACATGCCTTCGCCGATCTGGAACGGGCTGGTCAGCTTGGAATAGACGCCCTCCTCCTGCTGCCAGATCACCCGTTCAACCGGGCTCGCGCCGCGTCCGCCATATTCCTTGGGCCAGTGCAGGCAAACCCAGCCGCCCTGCGCCTTCTTTTTCTGCCAGGCCTTTGCGATCTCGACGATGTCGTGCCTCTGCAGCTTGATGCGACCGAGCGACGTCTTCGAGAGTTCCGCCTCGAATTCCTTTGGCGCGTTGGCATCGATCCACTTGCGCGCCTCGGCGCGGAAGGCGGCTTCCTGGGGCGTGTCATCGAAATTCATGGGCCGAGCCTCTCATCTGCAATCAAGTCAACAGCTCATCCTCATGGTGAGGAGGCGCGCCTGCGCCGTCTCGAACCATGAGGCCGATATCCCTGCGAGAGGCCTCATTTGGCGAGGCTGCTCGGGATGAGGTCATCACTTCATGCCCGCCCCTTGGTCGGGATTTTGTTGAATGGAACGTCCTTGTCCACCCGGATGTCGCCCGGCAATCCAAGCACGCGCTCCGCGATGATGTTGCGCATAATCTCGTCGGTACCGCCTTCGACACGCGTCCCCGGCGCGCGCAACAGCATGGCCTGGAATTTCCCGCCCGCTTCCGCGTCTTCGATCCCGCTCAGCACGCCTGCCGCTCCCTGCAAATCCAGCGCATAGGCGGCGACATCCTGGATCATCGAACCGGCGACCAGCTTGCCAATCGAATTCTCCGGGCCCGGGCGCTCGCCCTTCGACAATGCCGAGATCGCGCGCATGCTGGTGTATTTCAGCCCGCTGGCCCGAACCGCCCAGTTGGCGAGCTTGGAGCGCACGTTGCGGTCATCGATCGCCAGCCCATCTTCGAGCATCAGGTTGCTGCAGAACTCAAACAGCTCCGGGAAACCGGTTGCGACGCCAGCGCCGATCGACATGCGCTCGTTCATCAGCGTGGTAAGCGAGACGTTCCAGCCGTCATTGACCGCGCCCAGCCGCTGGGCGTCCGGGATCTTCACATCAGTGAAAAATACCTCGTTGAAATCAGACTGGCCGCTGGCCTGCTTGATCGGTTTGACTTCGACGCCGGGACTCTTCATGTCCAGGAAGAACATGGTCAGCCCCTTGTGCTTCGGCACATTGGGATCGGTGCGCGTCAGCAGTATCCCGTAATCCGAATAATGCGCGCCCGATGTCCAGATCTTCTGCCCGTTGATGATCCAATTATCGCCATCGCGCTCCGCGCGGGTGCGCAGCCCGGCAACGTCAGACCCGCCGGCCGGCTCGGAAAATAACTGGCACCAGATGTTTTCGCCAGACGCCAACGGCGGCAAATAGCTTCGCTTTTGTTGTTCGCTGGCAAACGCCATCATGGTCGGGCCGCACATGCCGTGGCCGATGATGAACATTCCGCTGAGCTTGCCGAACGGGCCTTCCTCCTGCTGCCAGATCACGCGCTCGATCGGGGTTGCGCCGCGGCCGCCATATTCCTTGGGCCAGTGCAGGCAAGCCCAACCGGCATCGGCCTTCTTCTTCTGCCACGCTTTGGCGACCTGGAGAATGTTGGCGCCCTTGAGCTGGGTGCGGCCGAGCGACGACTTGCGCAACTCTTCTTCGTATTGCTTTGGCGCGTTTGCCGCGATCCAGGCCTTTGCCTCGGCGCGGAACGCGGCCTCCTGCGGGGTGTCATCGAAGTTCATTTGGCTTTGTCCTTGCTCGTCAAATGCTACGCCGCATTCCTCTTGCGCATGCGATCGATCAGCGCGTCCTCCCAATAGGAGAGACTGCCGAGCGACAGGGCCGTCGCGTTGGAGCGGCGGTAATACAGATGACAGTCGAATTCCCAGGTGAAACCCATGCCGCCATGGACCTGGATGTTGTTCTTGGAGCAGTGCTGGAACGCCTGCGTTGCGCTGATCCGCGCGGCCGCGGCGGCTTCCGGCAATTCCGAGGCATTGGTCGAGAGCGCCCAGGCGCCGTAGTAACAATTGGATCGAGCCAGGGTCGCGGAGACGTACATGTCGGCCAGCATATGCTTCACCGCCTGGAACGAGCCAATCGGCCGGCCGAAGGCAATACGATCAAGCGCATAATCGCGACCCATTTCCAGCGCGCGGTCGGCGCCCCCGACCTGTTCGAAGGCCATCAACACCGCGGCCCGATCGAGCACTTGCGACAGGATGCTCCAGCCTTCATTGGCCGCGCCGAGTGGCTCGGCCTTGCAATTCTTGAAGGTGACTTCGGCCTGCCCGCGCGATGGATCGACATTGGTCAGCGGCTTGGCTTCGACGCCATCGGCCTTCATGTCCACCAAAAACAAGGATATGTCGGTGTCGCGCCCGGACGAGCCGGTGCGAGCGGCGACAACCGCAAAATCGGCAATGACGCCATCGGGCACCGGCTTCTTCACGCCGTTGAGGCTGCCTCCCGACGCGGACAGCTTGATTGCTTGCGGCGACGGATTGCCCTTGCCTTCAAATAGCGCAAACGTGCCGATCGCATCGCCTGACGCAATCAGCGGAAGCCATTTTTGTTTTTGCGCATCGCTGCCGGCGAGCAGGATCGCTTCGGCCGCGAGATAGACCGTGGACGAGAATGGCACGGGCGCCAGCGCGCGTCCCATTTCCTCCGCGACGACGCAGAGTTCGAGATGACCAGCACCAGCGCCCCCGAATTGCTCCGGAATGGCCACGCCGAGAAAGCCCATCTCGGCGAGTCCCTTCCACAATTCGCGATCATAAGCCTGCTTCCCGTCCACGACGGCGCGCACGACTTTTGGCGAGCATTTTTCCGCGAGGAATTTACGAGCCTCATCGCGGAGCTGTTTCTGTTCGTCGGAAAAATCGAAATTCATGCTGGTGCACCTTTATGGCTGTCGTTTCGGGCTGCGTCGAAACATC
>JAICIT010000221.1 GCA_025960445.1 Bradyrhizobium sp.
CCAGTCTGCTTCGAGTTTTTCGAGCGCGTGAATGAGATGGTAGCCTGCCATGATGGCGTTCGAGCCGGCGCCTGCCTCGAACACGTGCACAGGATGGCCCCGCACTTTCAAGCGAAACCAGATCACCCCGACCTGCGAGCGCACCATCTTGCCCGACGTCGGCTCGGGAATAAAACACGCATCGGCACGATACCCGCGCTGCAGCGTTGAGAGCGCACCGGCACCCGTACTCTCCTCCTCTATTACTGACTGGAAATGGATCCGCGCGGTTGGTTTGAAGCCCGCGGCCCTGATAGCGTCCAGAGCATAAAGCGCGCCGATGGTGCCGGATTTCATGTCGCAAGCACCCCGACCGTACATCTTGCCGTCCCGCACCACCGGCGAAAACGGCGGCGTCTCCCACATCTCAAGCGGTCCCGCCGGAACAACATCGCAATGGCCCTGCAGGATGAGCGACTTCCCAGCGATCTTCGTAGGCCGGTAAGTTCCCACGACAGTGCGCGCCTTCGAAAAATCGTGCTCGATCGGACCGAAGCCGGGCAAATCCTTCAACTCGTCAATTTCAATATGCCAGTCGTCGACCTCGTACGCTCTCTGCCGCAAGAGATCACCGATCATGTCCTGACACGGTCCCTCGGCACCCCGGGTGGAAGGAATCGCGACGAATTCCTTGGTAGTGGCAAGCTGCGCATCGAAACGATCATCGACGGCGTCGAGAATTCTTTGATTGTTGTCGAGCGCGTTCATTGAGTCCCATTCCCGTGGTGGCTTGTAGAGTTGTCGCTTCTAGAATCACATGCGTGCCAATAGATTGCGTCGAAGACTCTTCGCGCGGAGGGAGACAGCATGCTCGGCAACCGTAATGTCCTGTATCTCATCATTGGCGCACTGATCGTTGCTCTAGGCGTGCTCGGTTACAATCTTTACCAGACCAAAAAGGAACCGGAAGGCCTGCAGATCAATGTCGGCCCGAACGGATTGAAGATTCAAAATAAATGAAATTTCGCGCTGCGATAAACATGATGGCCTCACAGATCCGGCCTGGTTCCCTGCTGCTGGTTGTTGGTCTTGCAATTTGGGTGTTTCCACGAGCGGTGACAGCGGAACAGGTTTCTCGTGAGCAAGATATCGTAAGTTTAAGGCTGGGCCAGCGTATCCTTGTCGATGATGGATCGTGCCCCGCCGGTCAGATCAAGGAGGTGTCCGGCACTAAGATGACAGCGAGCGGAATACTCAGGGCGCAAAAATGTATTCCGCGGCTCGGCCCGCGAAGATGAAAAGCGATCTGATTTGCAGCTCAGCGCGATTGAACGAGTAGCGATCAGCGTCACTGAATGAAGTCGCCGCACTTTTGCACCGTCGAATCGCTTGCGCCCCACGGCATGATCGGCACCGAGGACGTTGAATTCTTCGGCGACCCTTCGATCAGTCTGTCGGTGTACACCATATAAACCAGCACGTTCCGCTTGGCGTCGCAGCCACGGACGATCTGCATCTTCTTGAAAAACAGTGAACGCCGCTGCCGAAACATATCGTCGGCTTGCTCCATCTTTCCCTTGAAATGGATCGGCCCGATCTGTCGGCACGCCAATGAGATATCCGAAACCTGCTCGGCAACCCCAAGCCACCCTTTGACTCCCCCTTTTTCGGGCACCGTGAAATGACAGGCGACCCCCTCGACCTCGGGATCATCGATTCCGTAGGTCGCGAGCTTGTCATTCGGTGTGAGCCATTTGAAGACTGTCGACCGGCGGAAGATCAGGTCGGGCTCATCGGCAGCGAGAGCCGCTGAACCGGTGAGCAGCGCCACAATAGCCACCAAAGCCAGAGCTTTCCGCTTGTTATCCCGCGAATCCAAGGCTTTGGGTGTCATGTCGTTCTCCGTTCGCCAAATCTTGCAATGATGTATGCATCACTGAGTTCCACAGGAAGCGCAATTACCGCCGTGATAGAGCTATCATTCGGTCACCGTCAGGATGCGGATTGCTTGCTCGGGGACCACGTCTGAACGATCGAGGTCATCATGATTGGCCGCCGGACCATCATCACGGCCACTGCGGCACTTGTCTCAATGCCGGTCAGCATTACGGCAGTTCGGGCACAGCTGCCCTGAGCCGAATCACAGCCTACGTTTTCTTTTCCCGCTCTCGGAGGCGCGAGATTCGGCCGGCGGGCTGGATCGTCAATAGGTCAATAGGGCGTCGCTGTGCGGCTACACGGCGCGGGCTCGTCCGGAAGGATGTTCCACGCTGGAACTTTCATAGATATCTGATCGGTCGCCGCGGAAATATCGCCGAAGTGGTTGCCGAGACCGTTGAGTCTTCGGACACGCGGATCAGGACCGCCATTGCGCGAATGCTGGCCGAAACCTGAGCCAGGTTTTCGCCTGGAATTAACCTTCGGGGACAAATCTGTTCACCGCCATGAAGGCCGTTGCCGTGGCGGCGCAGGTCCAATTAGGCTACCATCATTAAGGCAGGAAATCGCTCGGGCCCGCGAGCGACATGCTGGCCGCAGCGCAGGGTCGGGCAAGGGGAATAATAATGCGTATTGCCACAGGATTGATCGTCGCAGGCGCAGTTTCACTGCTGGCCTCAAGCTCCGCGTGGTCGCAAACAGCAGGCGCGAAAAGCGCGGCTGCTCCGCAAGCGGCGCCCGCCCCAATTCCAGCGCCGGCCCCACCGACGGCGAAAGTGGCTTGCGCGAA
This sequence comes from Bradyrhizobium sp., assembly GCA_025960445.1. Taxonomy (GTDB): domain Bacteria; phylum Pseudomonadota; class Alphaproteobacteria; order Rhizobiales; family Xanthobacteraceae; genus Bradyrhizobium. The sequence goes on from JAICIT010000221.1 coordinate 2,708, forward strand.
TCCGAATGCCCTTGGGATCGGCCGCACCGTTGAGATCGACACCACGGGTGGACCTGGATTTGGTTTCGAGCACTTCAAGCAACTCGATTTCCTTCGTGACCATGAAGTGGTCCTGACTTTCGATGACGGTCCCTGGCCCGTCAACACACCGTCCGTCCTGAAGACGCTCGCAGAGGAATGCACGACCGGCATCTTCTTTCCGATCGGCAAGCATGCGACCTACCATCCCGAAATCCTGAAGCAGGTTGCGGCTGCCGGCCACACGATCGGCGCGCACACGTGGTCGCACGCCAATCTGAGCAACAAGAAGTTGAACGAGGACCAGCGCAAGGAAGAAATCGAAAAGGGATTCAGTGCCGTCAAATGGGCATTGGGGACTGCGCCATCGCCATTCTTCCGCTTCCCGGCGTTACAGCATCCGCCGGAAATGGTGACCTATCTTGGCAGCCGAAACATCGCGATTTTTTCGTGCGACCTCGATTCCTTCGACTTCAAGGCTAGCAAGCCGCAGACCGTCATCGACACCGTCATGAGGAAGGTCGACAAACTGGGCAAAGGCATCATCCTGATGCACGACTTTCAGAAGCACACGGCGGAAGCCCTGCCGGAGTTGCTGCACAGGTTGAAGGCAGGCGGCTTCAAGGTCGTCAAAATGATCGCCAAGTCGCCGGTGCAGACCCTCCCGCAATACGACGAGGAAATCCTGAAGGACTCGAAATTGCCAACCGTAAGTTCACGGCCGGTCTCCAGCGTAGTGCAGACCATTTCGGAATAGGATCGCTCGCGCAGGATGTCGGCCTTACGTATCGATGGCTATGTCATCGTGTCGGCGGATGGAATGCTGGCGAACGCCGCTCGTGCAATGCCAGACGAACTGAAGTTCGACGCCGACAAAGAGTTCTTCACCGCCGCGCTGGACCACGCCGACCTGATCGTGCACGGGCGTAACTCGTACGAAGACCAGCCAAACTCGCCCCGGCGCAAACGAGTCATATTGACCCGGATGATCGACGCGATCGCGCCGGATACTTCCAATAGTAAAGCGACGCTGTGGAATCCGGCCGGGGCCTCGTTTGAAGAAGCCTGCGATTTCGCCGGCGTGAATTCCGGCACCGCCGCCATAATCGGCGGGCCCGTCGTGTTCGGAATGTTCATGGAACGATATGACACGTTCTGGCTGTCGCAGGCGCATGCGGTCCATCTGCCTGGCGGCGAGCCGTGTTTCCCGGGCGTACCGGAGCGGTCTCCCGAACAAATCCTCGCCGCCCATGGTCTCACCGCCGGCAAGGTACAGATTTTGGACGCCGCCGGTGATGTCAGCGTCACGCCGTGGCGGCGCGCGGTCAGAGATCGCGATAAATAGGTTCTACCGTACGCGGTGTTCGGCCGTAACCTGCGATCAAGAATAGGGCGCCAATGATCGATAGATTTTTCAAGGCGTCGATAATGGTATTGGCGTTTTCGGGCGACGGCTGATTCCAGAAATCATGGAAATAGAAGGTCGAGACGGCGACCAAAATAATCAACAAAATCGCAAAGAACCGTGCGCCGAAATTAATTGCGATCATCAGCCCGCTGATGACTTCGAATGCGCCGATCGCGACGGCAAGCATTTGCGGCGCAGGCATTCCGGTCATTGCTTCCAGTTGTACTGCATAGGGAGCAACCAAAGCGGGAATGACGACTTTTGCCGAGATCACTTCTGCGGTAGCAGCGATTGTAAAAAGCTTTGTCAGGCCAGAATAGATAAACAGCACCGAGAATAATATCCGCCCGAAAGTAATAAAGGCTGGCATGTTTCGGCCCCACTGATGCAAGAATTGCTCGCAAGCGCTGCGCGATTATGAGCGCTCCGGCGCGCCTTTTCAAACGCTCTCGAAGCATTGCCAGACGCTAAACGGAATTGGCAGCTACGCAAACAGGGATGGCTGCTGGCGGCCGGCTCGTTCCTGGGCTTCGACCGCGGCAACCGCGGTCATGTTGAGCACGCCGCGCGCGGTGACTGAGGGCGTGAGGATATGCGCAGGACGCGAGGGGCCAATCAGAATTGGCCCGACCGGAAGGGCGTCGGCCAAAACCTTGATCATCTGATAAGCGACATTAGCCGTATCAAGGTTAGGCATGATCAGGATGTTGGCTTCTCCTTCCAGTTTCGAGTGCGGCAGAACAAGCTTCCTTGCAGCTTCGGAGAGCGCGGTATCGCCCTGCATTTCCCCATCAGCCTCGAGTTCGGGATGGTTCTGTTTCAGCAGCACGGTTGCCCGCCGCATCTTGCGCGAGGATTCGGTATCGTAGCTGCCGAAATCGGAGTGTGACACGAACGCGATTCTCGGCTTCAGATTGAACCGCTGCACATGAAGCGCCGCCAAACCGGCGATTTCCGCCAATTCTTCGGCCGTGGGGTTAGGCCGCACCTGCGTATCCGCGATGAAGTAAGCGCCTCGGCTGGTGATCATCAGCGAAAGCGCCGCGAAATCGCTGACTCCCGGAAGAAAGCCGATGATCTCGCGGACGTGGCGGAGATGACTCATATAGCGGCCCTCGACCCCGCAGATCATCGCGTCGGCCTCGCCTCTGATCACGGCAAGGGCCGCGATCACCGTAGCGTTGGTGCGGACCATGGTGCGAGCGGCATCGGGCGTGACGCCGTGACGGCCAGCCGAATCGATGTACGATTGGACATAGGAGCGGTAGCGCGGATCGTC
>JAICIT010000222.1 GCA_025960445.1 Bradyrhizobium sp.
ACCAGGGTCGATGGTCAGATCGACAAGATCACCTTCAAGGAAGGTCAATTGGTCAAGCAGGGCGACCTGCTGGCCGAGATCGATCCACGGCCATTCCAGGCCGCGCTGAACCAGGCCAAGGCGAAGAAAGCGCAGGACCAGGCCAATCTCGCCAACGCCAATCTGGATCTGCAGCGTTACACAAAATTGGGCGAATTCGCGACCCGGCAGCAAACCGACACTCAGCGTTCTACCGTCGCGCAACTAACGGCTCAGATCGAAGCCGACGAGGCAGCTATCTTCAACGCCCAGACTCAACTGGACTACACCCAGGTCAAGTCACCGATCTCGGGTGTTGCAGGTCTGCGCCAGGTCGACGTCGGTAACATTGTCAACGCTTCGACCCAGACCGGCATTGTCACGATCGCGCAGATCGAACCTATCGCGGTGATCTTCACCGCACCGGAAGAACAATTACCTTACATCAATGAGGCGCAATCGACCCAGCCGCTGAAAGTGATCGCGATCACCACGGACGGCAAAAAGCCGTTGGCGGAAGGAACCTTGGCGGTCGTGAACAATCAGGTCGACACTTCGAGCGGGACTATCCGGCTCAAAGCGGTGTTTGATAACAAGGATCACGCGCTATGGCCGGGCCAGTCGGTCTCCACGCGCTTGCTCGTGAAGACGCTTAAGGATGCCACGGTCGTTCCAGATGATGCTATACAGCACAGCACGGACGGGCTGTATGCTTACGTCGTCAATCAGGAGAACAAGGCTGAGCTGCGCAAGGTCAAGGTCAGCCAATCGATCGACGGACGGTCGGTAGTCGATAGCGGTCTTTCGCCGGGAGACCAGGTGATTACCGCCGGTCAGTACAAGGTGCAGCCGGGTACGACGGTGAGCACGAAGGTGGCAAATTCCCAGGCGGATGCGGCCAAAGCCGAATAGCCATGAACGAAAGCGTCTCATCACCGTTCATTCGCTACCCGATCGCAACCTCGTTGCTGATGGCGGGAATTCTGTTTATCGGCCTCGTTTCGTACCCTCTCCTGCCGGTGGCGCCGCTGCCGCAGGTGGATTTTCCGACCATCCAGGTTTCCGCCAACCTGCCCGGCGCGAGTCCGGAGACGATGGCCTCGTCGGTTGCGCAACCGCTGGAACGACAATTCGCGCAAATTCCAGGCGTCGCTCAGATGACCTCGACAAGTTCTCTGGGTTCGGCCGCGGTAACGATTCAGTTCGATCTAAACCGCAGCATCGACGGCGCGGCGAACGACGTGCAGGCAGCGATCAATGCCGCAGGCGGTCAACTGCCCAAGAACCTGCCCAACCCTCCGACTTACCGCAAAGTCAATCCGGCGGATTCACCGATCCTGCTCCTGTCGGCGACTTCCGACACGTTACCCCTGACGGAGGTGAGCAACGACACGGACGCACACCTCGCGCAGCAGATCAGCCAGATCTCCGGTGTCGCCCAGGTGTTCATCGGCGGACAGCAAAAACCCGCTATCCGAATCCAGATCGATCCGGCGAAGCTCGTTGCCAAGGGGCTCTCGCTGGAGGACGTGCGAAGCCAGATCGCCATCACGACGGTGGACAGCCCGAAGGGAAGCATCGACGGCGCTACCCGCAGCTACACGATTTACGCCAACGATCAGCTGACCGCCTCGAAGGATTGGAACGATGTCATCATTGCCTATCGCAACGGCGGCCCCTTGCGTATTCGCGACATTGGTCAGGCCGTCTCTGGACCTGAAGATAATAAACAGGCGGCGTGGGCGAACGGAAAACGCGGCGTTTTCCTTGTCATCTTCAAGCAGCCCGGCGCCAATGTCATCGAGACCGTCGACAAGATAAAAGCGGAACTGCCGCGGCTGGTGGCGGCCATTCCACCAGCCATTCACATCAACATCATCAGCGATCGCACCACGACCATTCGTGCGGCGGTCGAAGACGTGCAATTCACCCTGCTGGTGACCATCGCCCTGGTGGTCATGGTGATCTTCCTCTTCCTGCGCAGCTTCTGGGCTACTGTCATCCCGACGGTGACCGTGCCGCTCGCTCTGCTCGGCGCGTGCTCGCTGATGTGGGTGTTTGGTTACACGCTCGACAATCTATCGCTTATGGCGCTGACAATTGCGGTCGGTTTCGTCGTGGACGATGCGATCGTGATGCTGGAAAATATCACGCGCTATGTCGAACAGGGAGAGAAGCCGCTGGCCGCTGCGTTCAAAGGCGCTAGCGAAATCGGTTTTACGATTATATCGATCAGCATTTCGCTGGTCGCGGTGCTGATCCCGTTGCTTCTGATGGGTGGCATCATCGGCCGCCTGTTCCGCGAATTCGCCGTGACGCTCGCGATGACGATCTTCGTCTCGATGGCCGTGTCGCTGACGCTGACACCGATGATGGCATCGCGTTTCCTGCGCGCCCAAGGCGAAACCAAGCACGGCCGCTTCTACCAATGGAGCGAGCGTGGCTTTGAAAGGATGCTTCATGGGTATGAGCGCGGGCTAGACCGCGCCTTACGCTGGAGCAAGACAACACTTCTGATCTTCTTCGCGACTCTGGCCTTATCGGTCTATTTGTTCGTGATCATTCCGAAAGGATTTTTCCCACAGCAGGATAATGGATTGATCACCGCTGCATCCGAAGCGGGGCAGGACATTTCATTCGCTGACATGAAGCGTCATCAGGAGGAGCTCGGAGCGATCGTTCAGGCCGATCCCGCTGTCGCCAGCATTGCCATGTTCATAGGCGGCGGCGGCAGCGCGCTCAACACCGGCCGTATGTACATTACCCTGAAGCCCCGCAGCGAACGCGATGCCAGCGCGCAGCAGGTGATCGCCAGGCTTCGACCGCAATTCGAAAAGGTGCAGGGCGCGCGATTATTCATGCAAGCTGCTCAGGACGTTCGCCTCGGCGGGCGACCTACACGCACGCAGTTTGAGTTCACCCTGCAAGACGCCAATCTTGGCGAACTGAACGAGTGGGCGCCGAAAATTTTGGATAAGATGAAAACCTTGCCCGAACTGCGTGACGTCGCGACCGACCAGCAGACCGCGGGGACGACGCTGACGCTGACGATCGATCGCGATTCCGCTTCGCGCTTTGGAATCCAGCCTCAGCTGATCGACGACACGCTTTATGATGCTTTTGGTCAGCGGCAGGTCGCGCAGTATTTCACCCAGTTGAACAGCTATCACGTGATCCTGGAAATTTTGCCGGAGCTTCAAGGCAAGCTCGACACGTTGAACAAGCTGTACGTCAAATCGCCGACCACGGGCGATCAGGTGCCGCTGTCTGCCTTCGCGAAATGGACCACCGTCCCGGTCCGACCGCTGTCGATCAGCCATCAGGGCCAATTCCCGGCGATTACCATCAGCTTCAACCTCGCCCAGGGCGTGGCGTTGGGTCAGGCTACACAGGCGGTGCAAAAGGCGATGGTCGAACTTGGCGCACCCGGCACGCTCAGCTCGAGCTTCCAGGGTACCGCCCAGGCGTTTCAGCAATCGCTCGGCACCGTTCCGCTGCTGATCATGGCGGCCCTGGTGGTGGTGTATTTGATCCTCGGTATTCTTTACGAGAGCTACATCCATCCGCTCACAATCCTCTCCACGCTGCCGTCAGCCGGCGTCGGCGCGCTCGCCATCCTGATGGCGTTCGGATTCGACTTCAGCCTGATCGCGCTGATCGGCATGATCCTGCTGATCGGGATTGTGAAGAAGAACGGCATCATGATGGTCGATTTTGCGATCACGGCCGAGCGCGATGAGCATCTGTCGCCTGACCAATCGATCCGAAAGGCCGCCCTGCTCCGGTTCCGTCCCATCATGATGACGACCATGGCAGCGTTGCTGGGCGGAGTGCCATTGATGCTGGGGACCGGCACCGGATCGGAAATCCGCCAGCCGCTCGGTTATGCCATGGTCGGCGGCCTGATCGTCAGCCAGGCACTGACGCTCTTCACCACGCCGGTGGTGTATCTTTATCTCGACCGGCTCTCGAATTGGTTTGCGGGTCGGGGACGATCAGGGAGCGCTGATCAGGACGACTCCGCCGATCAGCGAGGGTCCATCAAGCAAGCCGCGGAGTGACTTGACTTTGCCGGCCTAGCGGCACATTGGGAGGCCCTCTTATCGGAGCCTACTCAGTGAAGACGCCCGTTTCGCTCGCAATTGTTCTCGCAGTCGCTACTCTGGCATCCGGCCCAAGCTTCGCACAGTCGCTCAAATCCAACCCGCCGCGCGCGGCGCAAAACAATCCCGCGCCCGCAGCGCCCCACGTCGATAGCGCGAACCCCGCGCCTCAGCCCGGCTGGGCCGCTCGGTGCAGCAGCGCAAGCCGCGCAGCTCCGCTCGAATGCGCGATGGAGCAGACGGCTGTCCTTAGCAAGACCGGGCAGCTGGTCGTCTTGATCAATATCCGCGTGCCGAGCGACACTCATGCACCGGTCGCACTGGTCCAATTGCCGCTCGGCCTCAATCTTCCCGGTGGCGCCAAGCTTCAGGTCGATGAAGGAAAAATTATCGACGCCCAGATCCAGACCTGTGAAGCGAGAGGCTGCTATGCCAGCGTCGCGATCGCTCCCGATCTGTTGGCTGCGCTGAGATCGGGTAAGCAATTGAAGGTTTCGTTTCAGAACCTCGGCAAGGAAACCATTACAATTCCGATGCCGCTCGCGGACTACGCCGCCGCTTACGACAGGATCAAGTAGCGAGCCAGTCGCCCTCGATCCTGAGGCGCAAACTTAAGCGCCCTCGTATCAGGCGGTCCCCAAATAGGCCCGCTGCACCTGCGGATCGTGAGCAAGCTCTGCCGCAGTGCCGGACAACACGCTTTTGCCGACCTGTAGCACCGTGGCGAAGTCCGACACCTCTAGCGCCAGTTCGATCGATTGTTCGGCAATCAGGATGGTCAGCCCTTCCTTATGCAGCCGGCCGAAGGTCTCATACATCGATTCGACAACGGCTGGCGCCAAACCCAGCGACGGCTCATCCAGCATCAGCAGCTCGGGATCGCTCATCAACGCCCGTCCAACCGCCAGCATCTGCCGTTCGCCACCCGACATGGTGCCCGCACGCTGGGTCCGTCGTTCGGAGAGCCTCGGGAAGATGTCGTAGACGCGCGCGAGCAGCTGAGCGGCGCGGCTCTTGTCTCGCAGCGGAGTTGCTCCGAGCAGCAGGTTGTTCTCGACGCTTTGCTGCACAAACAGCCGCCAGCCCTCCGGCGACAGCGCCAACCCTTTGCGCACAATCGAAAATGCGCTCTCGCCGCCGATATCGCCGCCCCGAAAGGCGATTGAGCCGGCATGCATCGGAATCAGACCCGCGATCGCATTGAGGGTCGTGGTTTTACCGCCGCCGTTCGAACCGAGCAGCGCCACCACGCTGCCC
>JAICIT010000223.1 GCA_025960445.1 Bradyrhizobium sp.
GATCTCCGGCCTGTTCCTGTCTGTTGTCATTGACCGCGACTGGCGCACCTATCTCGATCGCAAGGTGGTGCACTTCGCTTATTTCTACGTGCTGTGGGTCACGATTCAGTTTGGTTTCAAGGCGCCCTATTTCGCCGGTCAAGCCGGTTGGGGCCACGCCGGATTCCTGTATCTTGAATCGTTCGTCGAACCGTTCGGCACGTTGTGGTTCATTTATCTGCTGCCGGTGTTCTTCGCGTGGACCAAATTGACGCGCAAACTACCACCCGAGCTGATCTGGGTGCTTGCGGCTTTGCTGGAGAGCGCGCATGTCGCGACCGGCTGGACCGTGATCGACGAGTTCTGCGCCCGCTTCGTGTATTTCTACTCCGGCTATCTGTTCGCGAATTATGTGTTCGCACTTTCGGATCGTGCGATGGCGCGCCCACTGCTGGCGCTTGCGGCGCTGGCGCTCTGGGCGGCCATCAATGGCAGCCTGGTTGCATTCGACTACAGCGAATGGCCGCTGATTTCGCTGATGCTCGGCCTGTCGGGCGCTTGCGCCATCATCACTATTGCGACGCTGCTGGCGCGCGCGCGATTGCTGGATTTCTTGCGATATTGCGGCGAGCATTCGATCGTGATCTATCTCGCGTTCTTCCTGCCGATGGCGACGACGCGGACCCTCCTGCTGCGAACCGGGCTGATCCATGACGTCGGCGCGATCGGGTTGATCGTCACAATCGCCGGCGTGTTGGGCGCACTCGCGCTGTGGCGCATAGCGCTAATAATTGGCGCAAATTTCCTGTTCGAGAGGCCGGCCGCGTTCTGGATCGCACCGCAGAAAGCCAGTCCTGCTATACAAGCGGCCGAGTAATTCCTCGCTCGGCTGCAGGTCATATCGCACGCGCGGACCTGGAACAGGCTCGACTCGCGCGCTGTAAAAAATCGGCCCGGGCCGATCACAGGGCTGTCAATCCTGACGAAAATCCTTAAATTTCGGCCATGCCGAAAACATCCCAAAAAGCCTCACCAAAACCCGTAGCCGTGAAAGCCCCAGCCAAAGGCGACCACGTATTTTTGGTTGACGGATCTTCCTATATTTTCCGGGCCTACCACGCCCTGCCGCCGCTCAATCGGAAATCCGACGGGCTGCAAGTCAATGCCGTGCTTGGCTTCTGCAACATGCTCTGGAAATTGTTGCGCGAGATGCCGCCGGACAATCAGCCGACCCACCTGGCGATTATATTCGACAAGTCCGAGATTACCTTTCGCAACAAGCTTTACCCAGACTACAAGGCGCATCGCGCGCCGGCGCCGGATGATCTGATCCCGCAATTTGCGCTGATTCGCGAAGCCGTCCGCGCTTTCGATTTGCCGTGCCTGGAGCAGGTTGGCTTTGAGGCGGATGATCTGATCGCAACCTATGTGCGCCAGGCCTGCGAGCGCGGCGCTACCGCCACCATCGTGTCCTCCGACAAGGATTTGATGCAGCTCGTGACCGACTGCGTCACCATGTACGACACCATGAAGGACCGCCGCATCGGCATCCCGGAGGTAATCGAGAAATTCGGCGTGCCGCCGGAAAAGGTCGTCGATGTGCAGGCGCTGGCTGGCGATTCCACCGACAATGTGCCGGGCGTTCCGGGAATCGGCGTCAAGACCGCCGCGCAACTGATCGTCGAATATGGCGACCTGGAAGCGCTGCTCCAGCGCGCCGGCGAAATCAAACAGCCGAAGCGGCGCGAGGCGCTGCTGGAGAATGCCGAGAAGGCGCGCATCTCGCGGCAGCTCGTGCTGCTGGATGACAAGGTCGAACTTGATGTGCCGCTCGACGAGCTCGCGGTTCACGAGCCGGACGCGCGCAAGCTGATCGCCTTTTTGAAAGCGATGGAATTTTCCACCCTGACCCGCCGCGTCGCGGATTATTCACAGATAGACCCGTCCGACATCGAGCCGGACATCGGCGTCAAGAGTGCCGCGAGTGTTTTTGGATCGCTCCCGCTGGCACAAAAGGTCGATGAGTCCGGCAATGTGCCGAGGCTCAATGTACCCAATGGTGAAGGCGCGAGCGGCGATCTTTTCGCAGCAGCCGGCGTTCCCAACCCACCCTCTCCCGCGAGCGGCCGAGCGGCCGGAGCCGTGCCAACCCACGGCAGGGCGGAACGATCGGCTGTCGTTCTCACTCCGCAAGCGCTTGCCGCGGCGCGCGCCGAAGCCGCGCGCAAGACCAAAATCGACCGCAGCAAATACCAGACGATCCGCAATCTCGACCAGCTTAAAGCCTGGACCTCACGCGTACACGATATCGGTCATTTCGCGCTCGAAGCCAAAGCCGATTCCATCGATCCAATGCAGGCCGAAATTTGCGGTATTGCGCTGGCGCTCGCGCCCAACGACGCCTGCTATGTTCCACTCAGCCACAAGCAGACCGGCGGCGACGGCGCTGGCCTGTTCGCGGCCGGTATCGCTCCGGATCAGATCAAGACTGAGGACGCCATAGAGGTGCTGCGGCCGCTGCTGGAATCGCCGGGCATTTTGAAGATCGGCTTCAACATCAAATTCAACGCCGTCATTTTCGCCCAGCACGGCGTCACGCTTCGCAACCACGATGACGCGCAGCTAATGTCTTACGCGCTCGACGCCGGCCGTAACGCGCACGGACTGGATGGCCTCGCCGAACGCTGGCTCGGCCATGCCAACATGACCCATTTGGAGGTGACCGGCAGTGGCAAGGGCAAGCTGAGCTTCGATCAAGTCGCGGTCGAGAAAGCCACGGCATATTCGGCTGAGGATGCCGATGTGATCCTGAGGCTCTGGCGCGTGCTCAAGCCGCGGCTTGTGGCCGAGCGCATGAACTCGGTCTATGAAACGTTGGAGCGGCCGTTGATCTCGGTGCTGGCGCGCATGGAGCGGCGCGGAATCTCGATCGACCGCCAGGTGCTGTCGCGCCTATCCGGCGAATTCGCCCAGACCGCCGCGCGAGTCGAGGCCGAAATACAGGAGATCGCAGGCGAGCCGGTCAATGTCGGCAGCCCGAAGCAAATCGGCGATATTATTTTTGGCAAGATGGCAATCCCCGGCGGCAGCAAGACGAAGACCGGCGCGTGGTCGACCTCCGCGCAGATTCTCGACGAACTCGCCGAGCAGGGCCATGAATTTCCGAGAAAAATTCTGGAGTGGCGGCAGGTTTCAAAACTGAAATCGACCTATACCGATGCGCTGCCGACCTACGTACATCCGCAGACCCATCGCGTGCACACCACTTACGCGCTGGCGGCGACCACGACCGGACGGCTCTCATCGAACGAGCCCAACCTGCAGAATATTCCGATAAGAACCGAGGACGGCCGAAAAATCCGCCGTGCTTTTATCGCTTCGCCAGGCCACAAACTGGTGTCGGCGGACTATTCGCAGATCGAGTTGCGACTGCTCGCCGAGATCGCCGATATTCCCGTTTTGAAGCAGGCGTTCCGCGATGGACTTGACATTCACGCCATGACCGCGTCCGAAATGTTTGGCGTTCCAGTCAAGGACATGCCGGCCGAGGTACGTCGCCGCGCTAAGGCGATCAACTTCGGAATCATCTACGGCATCTCGCCATTTGGACTGGCGAACCAACTCGGCATCGCCCGCGAGGAAGCGTCCGCCTACATCAAACGTTATTTCGAACGATTTCCGGGCATTCGCGCCTATATGGATGAAACACGCGATTTCTGCCGCACGCACGGCTATGTCCAGACGTTGTTTGGCCGGAAATGTTACTATCCGGAGATCAAGGCATCGAACGCGTCCGTCCGTTCATTCAATGAGCGCGCCGCCATCAACGCGCGTTTGCAGGGGACGGCCGCCGACATCATTCGCCGAGCCATGATCCGGATGGAAGATGCCTTGGCCGAGAAGAAGCTTTCGGCGCAGATGCTGCTGCAAGTGCACGACGAACTAGTTTTCGAGGTGCCCAATGATGAGGTCGCCGCCACCCTGCCGGTCGTGCAACACACCATGCAAGACGCGCCGTTCCCGGCGGTCCTGCTCTCGGTGCCGCTACATGTCGATGCGCGCGCCGCAGATAATTGGGACGAGGCGCATTGAGAGCTGACGTCATCGGTAAGAGCGCGGCGAATCTGCGCGGCTCGTTTCATGCATGGCGGGGCTTGTCCCGGCCATGAGGAGACAAACTTCAGCGTGGTCCCTCCGAAAAGCAGCGACCCCAGCGTGAGCGCACTCGCGCTCATCGCTACGCCGCGACGATGATGATTGAAGCAAGCCTTCGTTTGTCTGCTCTTTTCAGGCCAGGTGATTGTGGGTTCCTGCGTTCGCAGGAACGACAGCACCTCCTGGACGCAACGATCGGTCAATCCAGTTTGGCTTCCATTCCACGCCTCACTCCGGGCCGCGCCATCAGTGCCTCATACCAGCGCCCGACGTTTGGGAAATCCGCAAACGAAACCTTGTGGCGCTCGTGCCGCCAGGCCCAGCCGAGGATCGCAAAATCAGCCACTGACAGCGCGTCGGCGACGAACTCGCGATTGGCCAGACGGCGGTCAAGCACACCGTAAAGGCGGCGCGTCTCCGCCATGTAGCGTTTCAGCCCGTAGGCGCGGTCCTGCTCATTCTCCAGCGCGATGAAGTGATGCACCTGCCCCGGCATCGGCCCGAAGCCGCCCATCTGCCACATCAACCATTCGTAAACAGGAATGCGATCGCTCAAAGGCGTCGGCAGGAATTTGCCGGTCTTCTCGCCGAGATAGAGCAGGATCGCACCGGATTCGAATATGCTGACGCGCTTGCCGCCGGGTCCGTCTGGATCGACGATCGCCGGGATCTTGTTGTTGGGGCTGATGGCGAGGAAGTGCGGCGCCATCTGCTCGCCCTTGCTGATGTTAATCGGGAACACCTTGTACGGCAGTCCCATTTCTTCCAGGGCGACGCTGATCTTGCGGCCGTTCGGAGTATTCCAGGTATGAAGTTCGATGCTCATTTTTTCTTGTCCCGCAGCTTTGTTACTCAGTACCGCGGAACCGCGAGGCTTTACAACCGGGCTTCCCAAGCTGCCCTCTGGCCACACTGTTGACGGCGAGACTTCGTTCTGGAATGTACGCCTGTCCCCCGATAGATTGCGCCCGTCCTGCAAAGCGAGCAAAAGACATTGTCCAAATCAGCTTCCCGCGCACGGCTCGCCGAGATCATTCGCAAGCGCTCGTTCGGCCGCGGCGAAATTACGTTGGCGTCAGGGCGCAAGAGCGACTTCTATTTCAATCTCAAGCCGACCATGCTCGATCCCGAGGGAGCCGCGCTGCTTGCGGAGCTGACCTACGAAGCTCTGAAGGATGACGGGCTTGATTATGTCGGCGGACTGGAAATGGGCGCGGTGCCGCTTGCAGGCGC
>JAICIT010000224.1 GCA_025960445.1 Bradyrhizobium sp.
CCGACCTTTCGGCTCGTTGAATGGCGTGTTGGTGTCGCGGGCGATGTCGAGCAGCGCCTGCTTGACGAACCAGGACACCATGCCGGGGTTCGCGCCACAGGTGGATACGGCGGTGGTGCCGCCCGGGCTCTTGTGCTTGGCTGCGAGCAAGCTCTCGCGTAGCGCGTAGTTCGAGCGCTTCTCAGGACCGATGTTCTTGTCGAAATAGAAGCCGAGCCAAGGCTCGACGACGGTGTCGATGTAGAGCGCGCCGATCTCGCGACACATGCTCATGATGTCCACCGAGGAGGTGTCGACCGAAAGATTGACGCAAAAGCCCTGGCCGCCGCCGGACGTCAACAGCGGCACCAGGACTTCGCGATAATTGTCCCGCGTGATCGCCTGCTTGATGAAACGCACGCCGTGCACTTTGGCGATTTCACCATCCTCATGCGGATCGATGATGACGAAGCGCGACTTGTCATAAGCGAAATGCCGTTCGATCAACGGCAGGGTGCCTTTGCCGATCGAACCGAAGCCGATCATCACGATGGGGCCGGAAATTTTTGCATGAATTTGCGCAGCGGGCGGGCTCATAAAGTTCGTCTCCGGAAAATAGGTTTGGCGTGAGCGCTCAGGTTCGACGCTTGGCGGTGACTTCGATTTCAATCTTCATCTCGGGCTTCAGGAGGCCAGCGACGATAAGAATGGTCGAGGCGGGCCTGATATCACCGAGCGTCTCGCCGCAAACGCCGAATACAGCGTCGGCATCCCGTGCATCGGTGATGTAATAGGTCGCCCGGACCACGTCGGTGATGGCGAAGCCGCCTTCCTTCAGCACGCTTTCGATGGTTTTGAAGCAGTTTCGCGTCTGGCTGACCACATCGACCGGCATTACCATGGTGGAATAATCGTAGCCGGTGGTGCCGGCAACGAAGGCGAAATCGCCATCGATGACGGCGCGGCTGTAGCCGGCCGCCTTCTCAAAAGGCGAGCCGGTAGAAATCAGTCGACGGGACATCATGAGACCTCTAGGTGAGACCGGCGTGGCATGGGGCCTTGGCGCACGCTTCGTCAAACCGCGCGCGGCTCGACGACAGGTTTACGCGCCGGGTTAATAGACCAGAGCGCGGATGGAAGCAAAACAGGGTCTACCTTGTTGAGCTCCGCCAGTTCAGGCGACTTGCGGCGCCAATTTGCCCGCGCGAACGGTCGCGCGGGGTTTTCCTCGCGGCATCGGTTTTCCAGTGGGCAGGATCATTCCCCAGGCTCCATCGAGCACGCCATCGCGCAACTCCAGCGCAAGCAGGCGCTCGCGCTCGAACTCGCCGGGTAACGTCAGCTCGGCGGCTTTGCGCGGCGAGAAACCGAAACGGCCATAATAGGGCGCGTCACCGAGCAGGATCACCGCGCCATGCCCACGCGCTCTGGCAGCCTCCAGCGCGTGACGCACCAGGGCAGCTCCGATACCAAACCCGCGGTATGACGGATCGACCGCCAAAGGTCCCAGCACCAGCGCCGGCACACCGCCGGCGTTGACGTGCCATAGCCGTATGGTCCCGATCAGTCGGCGGCTGCTTACGGCCGAAAACGACAGGCCTTCAGCCGGCGCGCGCCCGTCACGCAGACGTTGGCAGGTGCGCTGCTGGCGGTTGCTGCCAAAAGAACTATCGAGCAGCGCCTCGCGAGCGGCGATGTCGCGGAGGCGCTCCTCGCGGATCGCGAATGGAGTTGGCTCGGAGAGTAGTGCTATTGATGTTTTCCGTGAGGTAGCCATGGCGCATCAGTCCTCGCGTTCGCATGGCAACAGCCGCGACGCGTAGTTGCAAATTGAGATGGAGGGGAAAGGGAGCCGGCGAACCGGCTCCCGATGACCTTTGCGTCTGAGGCCCAACTCAGATGTGGTACGTCCGCAGCGGCGGGAAGCCATTGAAGGCCACCGACGAGTAGGTCGAGGTATATGCCCCGGTGCCTTCGATCAGCACCTTGTCGCCGATCTCCAGCGTCACCGGCAGCGGGTAGGGCAGCTTCTCGTACAGCACGTCGGCGGAATCGCAGGTGGGGCCCGCGAGTACGCACGGCGTCATTTCCGCGCCGTCATGCGCTGTGCGGATGGCGTACCGGATAGACTCGTCCATCGTCTCGGCGAGACCGCCGAACTTGCCGATGTCGAGATAGACCCAGCGCACATCGTCCTCGTCGCTCTTTTTCGAAATGAGAACGACTTCGGTCTCGATGATGCCGGCATTGCCGACCATACCGCGGCCCGGCTCGATAATGGTCTCCGGGATCTGGTTGCCGAAATGCTTGCGCAGCGCGCGAAAGATCGACCGGCCGTACTGCACGACCGGCGGCACGTCCTTCAGGTACTTGGTCGGGAATCCGCCGCCCATGTTGACCATCGACAGGTTGATGCCGCGCTCGGCGCAGTCGCGGAACACCGTCGAGGCCATCGCCAACGCGCGATCCCACGCCTTCACCTTGCGCTGCTGCGAGCCGACATGGAACGAGATGCCGCAGGGCTCAAGCCCCTGCCGTTTGGCAAGCTCAAGCACCTCGACTGCCATTTCGGGATCGCAGCCGAATTTGCGCGACAGCGGCCATTCCGCACCGGCGCAGTCGTAGAGGATGCGGCAGAACACCTTCGCACCTGGAGCCGCGCGGGCGATCTTCTCCACCTCGGCCGTGCAATCGATCGCGAACAGCCGAATCCCGAGCGCGAAGGCGCGCGCGATGTCGCGCTCCTTCTTGATCGTGTTGCCATAGGAGACCCGGTCCGGCGACGCGCCAGCGGCCAATGCCATCTCGATCTCGGCGACCGACGCGCAGTCGAAGCACGAGCCCATCGATGCCAGCAGCGACAGCACTTCCGGAGCCGGGTTGGCTTTTACCGCGTAGAACACACGGCTGTCCGGCAGTGCCTTCGAGAAGGTCTGATAGTTGTCGCGCACGACTTCGAGGTCGACGACGAGGCACGGCTCGACGTCGTGGCCCTCGCTGCGGCGGTTGCGCAGGAACTCCTGAATTCGTTCGGTCATTGCACCCTCCAAACGGCCCCAGCGACGGGGACACGTTCAAAAATGACGTCCGATATGAGTGCTCCGGCCAAGTCGTGCGATGGAGGCGCAACGAAGCCGAAAACTCAAACCGAACTGTGCTGCCGTGGATTGGTTGGGAGGGATCCCGCCCGCACACCTGGCAATGAAGGACAAGCCTCTTCGGTATTCGCGCCGGCTGGTGGAGAGCCGGCAGAGACCAAAAAAGCCCGATCCGTCGTTGCTTTAAGTCGCGTCCCCCGTTGAGAACGAGGTGCGCCGGTTCGCCTCCGGCTGCCAGTCACGGTTGCAAGGAAGGAAGAGACCTTCAATGGCATCTCTTGAGAGAGATGCTGGCCCCTTAATCCGTGGCGGACTAAACGACCCTCGGTTCTTCATCCCTTGGCGGCTGTCCGGCCTCTTGTCCGGATACCTACCGACTGACACACGACCACAGGCACGTGCGAAATTGGGCAAGAGTGCAAATAGGCGCTTTGACTCTGCTTCGCAAGATTTTTTTTAGCCTGTGGGGAGATTTCCCTAACAGATGATTGTCAGAGCGGTGCTCTGCGCGCGCTCGCGTGTTGAAAGTGAACAGACGTTAAGCTTCTCCGAGCGCATGTGGTCACCGACAGCAAGCAGCAACGCTTCTTTGTTGATCGACGACAACTTACAAGCGGCGCGTGAACGGTTCGACGCGCTGAGCTGCGCGGATGA
Source organism: Bradyrhizobium sp. (assembly GCA_025960445.1). Taxonomy (GTDB): domain Bacteria; phylum Pseudomonadota; class Alphaproteobacteria; order Rhizobiales; family Xanthobacteraceae; genus Bradyrhizobium. The sequence goes on from JAICIT010000224.1 coordinate 3,732, forward strand.
ATGCCACCATGACGAACACGCCGGCCGCGAACAGCACGGCCTGCAGGATGTGGGCGCCGGTATCTTCCAGTCCGAACAGAATCGCGAGTGCCCAGCCGCCGGCGAACGCAGCGCCAAACACTTCGGCGCCAATCAGGATCGCGGCGCTCGCGATGGTGATGACGGTGGGCCAGACGATCTGGCGGCCGCCGGCCGGAGAGGTTTGTATGTTCATGAAGGCGGGTCCCGTTTAGGCCGGCAATCTCTATGAAAAGCCCCGGCCTATCAAGCGCAAAAGGCCCAAAAAAGCCCCACCGCATGATATAGGCTGCGTTCGGAGCAGGAACGAGAGCGGGAATACGGATGTCGGGAATCCAGCAAGTGCCGGTCGTCGCCCAAGCTCAGGCCAACCCGCTGCTGAGGGCATGGCAGACGCCATTCGAAACACCGCCGTTCGCGGAGATCGCGCCGGAACATTTCCTCCCGGCGTTCGAGCAGGCTTTCGCCGATCATGCGGCGGAGATCGCCGCCATCGAGCACGACCCGGCGACGCCGGACTTCGCCAACACCATCACCGCGCTGGAACGCTCGGGCAAGCTGCTCAGCAAAGTCTCCGCCGTCTTCTACGATCTGGTCTCGGCGCACTCCAGCCCAGCGCTGCTCGAGATCGACAAGGAAGTGTCGTTGCGGATGGCCCGGCACTGGAACCCGATTATGATGAATGCAGTGCTGTTCGGCCGAATAGCAATGCTCCACGATAATCGCGCCAGCCTGCGCCTGAGCAGCGAGCAGCTGCGGCTGCTGGAGCGCAGCTATACCCGCTTCCACCGTGCCGGCGCCGGGCTCGAAGAGGCAGCCAAGAAGCGTATGGCCGAGATCAATGAACGGCTGGCGCAACTCGGAACCACCTTCAGCCATCATCTACTCGGGGACGAGCAGGACTGGTTCATGGAACTGGGCGAGGGCGATCGCGACGGCCTTCCCGAGAGTTTTGTTGCGGCTGCCAAGGCTGCGGCCGAGGATCGCGGAATGGAAGGCAAGGCAATCGTGACGCTGTCGCGTTCGTCCGTGGAGCCTTTCCTGAAGAGCTCCGCGCGTCGGGATCTGCGCGAAAAGGTCTACAAGGCTTTCATTGCGCGCGGCGACAATGGCAACGCCAATGACAACAACGCCATCATCGTTGAAATTCTCAAGTTGCGCGAGGAGAGCGCGAAACTGCTTGGTTTTCCGACCTTCGCCGCCTATCGGCTGGAGGATTCGATGGCGAAGACGCCGCAAGCGGTTCGCGGCTTGCTGGAGCGGGTCTGGACGCCAGCCCGTGCGCGGGCACTCGCCGATCGGGACGCCTTGCAGGCGCTGGTGGCTGAGGAAGGCGGCAACTTCTCGCTGGCGCCATGGGACTGGCGCTACTACGCCGAAAAGCTGCGGCAGCGCCGCGCGAATTTCGACGACGCCGCGATCAAGCCTTATCTTGCGCTCGACAACATGATCGAAGCCGCCTTCGACTGCGCGACGCGCCTGTTCGGCGTCACGTTTTCCGAACGCAAGGACATCTCGGTCTGGCATCCCGACGTGCGGGTTTGGGAAGTAAAAGACCGCGAGGGGCGTCACAAGGCGTTGTTCTACGGCGACTACTTTGCCCGGCCCTCGAAGCGC
>JAICIT010000225.1 GCA_025960445.1 Bradyrhizobium sp.
AGGCACCATGGGCGGCTTCAAGGAAATCATCGCCGAAGTGAAAGGCCGCGGCGCATTCGCCAAGCTGAAATTCGAATCCGGTGTGCATCGTGTGCAACGCGTGCCCGACACGGAAACGCAAGGCCGCATTCATACGTCCGCGGCGACGGTTGCGGTTCTGCCGGAGGTCGAGGAGGTCGACGTCGATATCAAGCAGGACGACTTGCGGATCGAGACAATGCGCTCGCAGGGCGCCGGCGGCCAACACGTCAATAAGACCGAGTCAGCTATTCGCATCACGCACATTCCGAGCGGCATTGTGGTGAACATGCAGGACAGCCGGTCACAACATAAAAACCGCGCCTCGGCGATGAATATCCTGCGCTCCCGAATCTACGATGCCGAGCGGCAACGGATCGACGCCGCTCGCTCGGCGGACCGCCGCGAGAAGGTCGGTTCCGGCGATCGCTCCGAGCGCATTCGCACCTATAATTTTCCGCAAGGCCGGGTGACGGATCACCGCATCAATCTCACGCTTTACAAACTGCCGCAGGTCATGGCCGGCGAGGCATTGGGCGAATTGGTTGACGCGTTGACCACAGAGCATCAGGCCGCCCAGCTCGCCGCCCAAGGCGCCGCGGCGTGAGCTGCGGAAGCGATGGCCTGGCGGGCAAGACGGTCGAAGCTGCTCGGCGCGCGCTGGCCACACGATTTCGGGCAGGCTCGATTGAATCGGCGGAGCTTGAGGCGCGGGCTTTGATTGGCGCCGTGCTTGGCCTCGATCTCACGCAATTGATCGCGGCAGCAGGCCGGCTTCTTACAGCCGATGAATCGTTGCGCATTGAGGATTTCGCGCGACGTCGTTGTCGCGGCGAGCCGGTTGCGAGGATCATCGGATCAAAGGAATTCTGGGGACTGCTCCTGCAGCTCTCTGCGGCGACATTGGTGCCAAGGGCCGATACTGAAACTGTGGTCGAGCTGGCGCTCGAATGCTTGCGCGCGCAGACGCGTCCGGATCGAGGTTTGCGGATCGCCGATATCGGCACCGGTTCAGGCGCGATCCTGCTGGCGCTACTTTCGGAACTCCCTGATGTCTACGGGGTGGGCACCGATATCAGCGAGGCTGCCTTGAGAACCGCGCGCAGCAACGCCGCCAATCTGGGGCTCTCGGAGCGCGCCGGCTTCGTGGCCTGTGGTTACGCCGCAGCGCTGTCCGACGGGTTCGACCTGATTGTGTCCAACCCACCCTATATCCGGTCGGCGGAAGTCGCTGAACTCGCCGCCGAGGTGCGCGATCACGACCCGTTGAATGCGCTGGACGGTGGCACCGATGGGCTCGACGCCTATCGCACGATCATTCCGCAATCAGCGGCACTGCTATCGAATCGAGGCGTACTCGTGGTGGAAGTCGGGCACACTCAAAGCGAGCACGTTGGCCGAATAATGAAGGCGGCAGGGTTAACGCTAGATGTGCCGGCGAAAAGGGATTTGGCTGGCATCGAGCGGGCGGTCGCGGGCCGAAAATTGCCCCCATAAAAGCCAGATTAGAAAGCGAAAAACCACTTGGAATATTCCCCCGGAGCGATTACGTTCAGTTACAACATCGGTCCAGGGTTGCTGGCCCCGTAGATGCTGCGGGTGAAGGCCAGGGTTCTCAAAGCGAGAGCCCGCCCCGAGTGAAAGGTTCCAAAACGCAGGTCCATTCGAGCGCGATGGCTTTAGAGAGCTGCGCTGCTTCTGACCGCAGAGCGAACGAAAGCCTGATATTGCGCTTGAAAAATCACGCGAGAAACCTGTGCTTGATTTGGCAGGCGGAATGAATTGATGCAGCAGCGGCTTCCGCTGGACTGTAGGGGGCGGGTCTTTGTTGACCGCGACTTACGGCAATCTGTGCGGAATTGCGCTGCACTCGAATCCGATGCGTATGAAACGTAGCGCTCCAACCGACTACCACGACCAAGTTCGATCGATAACAAACCTAGGCTGGTAACTTCAGGGCTGAGATAAAGGCAGGACATGAGAAACGGTCAAAACAACAAGCGGATGCGCAACCGCAATAACAACAACAGGAACGACGGCAACCGGCGCGGCCAGAACCCGATGACCCGGGTGTTCGAGTCCAATGGTCCCGACATCAAGATCCGTGGCACCGCCTCCCACGTGGCCGAAAAATACGTTCAGCTCGCGCGCGACGCGCGGTCCTCCGGTGATCCTGTCGCCGCCGAAAATTATTACCAGCATGCCGAACATTATTTTCGCCTGATCGCCGCGGCACAGGAACAATTCCGCCAGAACCAGCCGCAGCCGCGTACCGAAAACGAAACGGCCGCCGATGATGGCGAAGACGAGGGCGAGAGCTTTTCACATTTCGGGCAAGAGCCCGGCTTTGTTCCGGTGCAACCGCAGCCATTCGTCCCGCGCGACAACCGCGACAACAATGCACGCGATCACCAGCGCGAGGGGCAGCCATACCAGCAGCGCGAGCAGCACCAGCCCCGCGAACACGGCGGTCATCGCGAACACCGGGGGCAGCAGTATCAGCCCCAGTCGCACCCGCAGCCGCAGCCGGCAACGCCTGATGGTGGCAACGTCGACCGGCTGCCTTCGTTTATCACTGGGCCGCAACCGCAAATCAGCGGCAACCAGGGCGGCTTCGAGGGTGGAGGTGGCGAGCGCGAGCGCTTTCCGCGACGGCGTCGTCGTCCGCATGGCCCGCGGCCCGAAGGCATGGCCGCGCCGGCCGGACCCGGCGACGATTTCAATCCGGGAAACGAGTAAGCAAGACGGCTTTCTCTAGGCGCCGCTTGCGACAGTGTGGGCTCGTCACGCTAGTGCGTGGCTAGCTTATTCTTCCGACGCGCTTTCTTCACGCGAGCCGGCGTCCACTTCGCTCGAAAACGTTCTAGCCTAAACGTCACCGCCTTGCTGCAGTGACGACGGCACCAGCACCGGCTCGAGCGCTGGAATGAGCCGCGTTCGTTCGCGGTGTGCCGGGATCGCGCGGTAAACCTGCTTGGTCGCTTCGACAATGTGAACTCCGGCGAACGGCAGCGAGAGGGCCGCGCCGACCCGTTCCCAGGCAACGGCAGAGCGCAGGAACCAGCCACCCGCGACAGGCGGCATGAAGAGCGCCTCACCCCAAGCTGTCGGCGTGAACCAGGTCTGGCGCAACAGCTGCGTTATCTGCGAGCGCGAATAGGGCCGGCCATGACCGAAAGGTGTGTTGTCGGTACGCGTCCAGACGCCGCGCCGGTTCGGGATCACCGCCATCATGCGGCCGGAGGGCGCCAGTACGCGCCATACTTCGCGCAGCAGGCCTTCCGGATCGTCGGACATTTCAAGGGCATGAACCAGGAGGATGCGGTCCACGGCCGCGTCCGGCAGCGGCAGCGAGAATTCGTCGACCAAAGCTGCCAGCGTTGGCCGCGCCGTCGGCCATTTCAGCACACCCTGCGCCGCCGGCATGAAGGCGATGCAGCGCTCGCAGTCCTCCCGAAACAGGCCTAGATACGGCGTGGGATAACCGAGGCCGAGCACGCGTTGCCCCTGCGCATCGGGCCATCGCGCATGGATGCCCCGATTGATCAGTCGACGCGCGACGATGCCGAGGCGCTGCGAATAGAAATCGCGGAGATCGATCACGTCGATAGTCATGACCCAATGTAACACGTCGCGGCTGCTCAAGGGTCCCCGGAATATTGCATTGCCGCCGGAGCGTTAACGCCATATTTCATGCTATGCGGGGTGGTGTCGCCTCCGCTTTGTCTGGATCATGGAGATGTCATGGCCGCCGACATTCGACTGTTTCCCTGTCTCACCGACAATTTCGGCTATCTGATTCACAACCCGGCGACCAAGGCGACCGCCTCGATCGACGCGCCGGAGGCCGGCCCAATCGTCAAGGCACTGGAGCACGAGGGCTGGAGGCTCACCGATATTCTCATCACTCATCATCATGGCGACCACGTCGGCGGCGTCGCCGAGTTGAAGCAAAAATATGGAGCGCGCGTCGTTGGTCCTCATGACAAGACCACCAAGATCGCGAATGTCGATCACCGCGTAGGCCAGGGCGATGTCGTGAAAGTCGGCGGCCTGTTGGCGCGGGTGCTGGAGACCCCCGGCCATACTCTCGACCATATCAGCTATGTGTTCGACCTTGAGAAGGCGCTGTTTGCCGCCGACACCCTGTTTTCGATCGGCTGCGGGCGGGTGTTCGAAGGTACCTATCCCATGATGTGGGATTCACTTCTCAAGCTGCGCGCGCTGCCGGACGATTTCAAACTCTATTGCGGGCATGAATACACGGCCGCCAATGTCAAGTTCGCGCTCACGGTCGAACCGGAGAACGCCGCGCTGAAGGCGCGCGCCGAGGAAGTCGCGCGGCTGCGCGCGGCCAACAAGCCAACGGTACCGACCCTGCTCGGCGACGAAAAGAAGGCCAATGTGTTCTTGCGCGCCGACGAGCCTTCGGTGGCGGCCGGCGTTCGGATGAAGGGCAGGAGCGCCGCTGAGGTGTTCGGCGAGCTGCGCGAACGCAAGAACAAATCCTGACGGCGCTGCGGGAATTCAACCGCCGTCAGTCTCAGCTATTCCCCGGCACTCTGCGCCGCCGCACTGGCTAACTGAGCACTGGCTAACTAAGCGCCGACTAACTTCGCTTCATCATATCTCTTGCCGCGATCAAACCGCCGCCGGCAATCAACACCGCTGCGATCGCGAGATTCGCGCTCGGCCGAGCAAAGCCCGCCAAAATCAGAAATGCAGTCGAGAGCAGCGGCGTCGCGTAGGATGCCGCCCCGAGTACGCGGATGTCGCCGCGCTTCATCCCGATATCCCAGGCGTAAAATGCAGCCCCGACCGGGCCCACCCCGAGCGCCGCGATGGCGAGCCATTGGCCGATTGTATCCGGCCATACCGTGACCTCCACCACTCCATGCACGATCGCGGCAAGCACTGCGGTGCCCAGGCAAAAGCCAGCCACCGCATCCGTCGGCACGGATTTGAGCTTGCGCGACATCACCGAGTACGCCGCCCACACAAACGCAGCAACGAACGCCGCGAGCAAGCCGGGTCCCTGGCCAGCTCCGAACTCGCTGCTGCTGCTACTCCCGAGAAGCAGGATCACGGTGCCCGCAAACCCAAGCAGCGCGCCCACGATGTGATGGACCGCCAGCCGCTCGCCCGGTAACAGCGATGAGAACAGCACGATCAAAAGCGGCCAGAGATAATTGAGCAAACCTGCTTCCGCCGGTGGCGCGAAGCGCAGCGCCAGAAAATAGAGCGCGTGATAGCCGAACAGGCCACCGACGCCGACCATCCAAGCGAGCGGTGACTGCCGTAACGCTCGGGTCGCGTCCCGCCGGCCGATCCAGGTCAGGAAGCCGACC
>JAICIT010000226.1 GCA_025960445.1 Bradyrhizobium sp.
CGCGCTCGCGTTCGCCAACCTCAGCGACAAGGAGCTGATCGAGGCCGCACTGAAATCGCTGCCGCCTGCGCTCGGCCGGTCGCGAGAGCATTTCATCGAGGGTAAGATCCATCGCTGGTTGTCGTCGGTGAATGCATTGCCTGGCGGATTGCCGGCGCGTGATGTCATGACAAATCATCGCCCGGAACCGAAGCAGCATCCCGGCCTTGTTGTGGTCGGCGACTACCTGTTCGATTCGACGCTGAACGGGCTGCTCGATTCCTCCGATGCTGCGACAGACATAATCGTCACCGAGATGATGCGGCTGCGCCGCGCCCGCGGTAAGGCCGGTTCCGAGAAGATCGATCGCGAATACTTCGAGAATTATCGCGGTGTTGGAGCTTATCGCGATGTCTGGAACAAGTTCACCGATCCGGCCTACCTCGGTGAGCTGATTAACATCGTGTGGAACCCGACCGGGCCCTACAAGCTGCTGGTGGCGGGATCGGCCAGCGGCGAGCTGGTTGGAGCGTTACGCGCGCGCGGCATCGATGCGTGGGGCATCGAGAACAACCGCGCGATCCATGCCAAGACGCCGACCGAATTGAAAGGGTTCAACCGATTGGGGTCCATTGTCGATATGCCGTTCAAGGACGGCGAGTTCGATTTTGTTTTCGAGACCAGCCTGTGCCATGTCGGCGAGAAGCAGGTGCGGCGCGCGATCCGCGAGTTGAACCGGGTAATGAAGACAGGCCTGATGTTCGGATCGGTGACGTCGGATATGTCACCGGCGCTGATCGACCGCTATGACCTGCTGCGCGGGGTCAAGAAGCTCGGCACGTGGTGGGAATGGTCCGAATTGTTTTTCAATAACGGGTTCGATCTATCGATGCACCGCCACGACTGCACGGATGCGCTTTGGGCGGCGACGCTCGCCGCCGGCAAGGGGCCGGGTCAGTGGTATTCTGACGCCGAGAGCCTGCGCTATTCCTTCTTCGACAAAATCGAACCCGAGGATTGAGTTCGCAAACCGTCGGCGCAAGGCCGACGTCGGCGAGGGCTGGGAAAGTGGCGCGCACTTGCTTTGCGAGTGCACGATCATCGCATAGGATCGAAAGAGTGGTCGCTTCGGCCACTAGCCTCGATTGGCGGTCATTGCCGGCCGCGCAGCATCAGTTGGTTTCATGGCGACCAAGCCTCCATCACCCGATGATCGCAAAAAAGTCGTCGCGGATTTGCTCGCGCCGGAAGTCGCCGAAAAGTTCGAGCCGGATCACCCCGAAGCTCACCGGCTTGAGAAAAAATTGCCGCCGCCGAGCGATGATGACGATGAAAAAGATGATGCGGAGCTTGAACTTGAGGATGACGAGGAGGATGAGGACCTCGTCGTCTTTACCGCGAAGCAGGCCGCCGGTGCGTTGGCGACGATCTACGCGTTCATCAAACCGATTCTGCGGAACTACAAAAAAATACTGACATTCGTTGGCCTCGGCGTCGTGGTCGAGACGCTGTTCAATGTCATCATGCCACTGAGCCTCAAGTTCCTGATTGATGACGCGCTCGGCGAAGAGGACTTCGAGGCGTTGGTCAAGATACTGTCGGTGCTGGCTGCGGCCGGGATTTTCACCTCGATCGTCGCGGTATGGTACGAGCGCTGGGACGCCAAGCTGGCGGCTTGCGTGATCTCGGACGTTCGGACCCGGCTGTTCGAGCACGTGCAGGATCTGCCGGCGGCCTACTTCGCGCGCACCAAGCGGGGCGAGATCCTGTCGCGGTTTTCGGTCGACCTCTCCGCGTTCGAAGGATCGATCAAGGGCCTTGCCAATGGCGCGGCGCTGCCGTTTTTCGAGCTGATCGCCGGCATCATTCTGATGCTGTTTCTGAACTGGCAGCTTGCGGCGATATCCCTGCTGGTGTTCCCGATCACGTTGATCGGCCCTCGCATTCTGACTCCCAAAGCGGTGCAGGCGAATTACGAGCAGAAGCTCAACGAGTCGGCGCTGCTGGGCATGGTGCAGGAGAACATCGCGGCGCAGGCCGTGGTCAAGGCGTTCAATCTGCAGAGGCGCACCCTAGGCTGGTTCACGATGCGCAACGATGAGGCGCGCCGGAAGATCGCGTCCGCAGCGTTTCTGTCGACCATGGTGGAGCGCACCGTTACGATCTCCGTGCTGTTGCTGCACCTCGTAGTGCTTGCGATCGGCGCCTATCTCGCCACCAAGGGCCAGATCACGATCGGGACCTTCGTCACATTCGAGAGTGCCTTCTGGGAAGTATCCTACAACATCGCCCACATCATGCATTTCATCCCGGTGTCGATACAGTCGGCGGCGGCTGTTCAACATATCCAGGAATTGCTGGACGAGCCGACCCGCGGCGAGGATCGTCCCGGCGCACCCGACCTGCCGCGGATCACCAACGACATCACGTTCGATCGCGTGACCTTCAAGTACGAAGGCAGCCAAACTCCGGTTCTGAACAACCTTAGCCTTAAGCTCAAAGTCGGCAAAAGCATCGCCATCGTCGGCCCGAGCGGCTCCGGGAAGAGCACGTTGCTCAATTTGATACTGCGCCTTTACGTGCCGGATGAGGGACGCGTAACGATTGACGGCGTGGACATCCGCAAGGTGACCCGGGAGTCGCTGCGGCGGAGCATGGCGGTGGTGTTCCAGGAAAATATGCTCTTCAACATGTCGATCCGTGAGAACATCCGGCTTGGCAAGGAAGGAGCAACCGATCAGGAAGTCGAGCAGGCCGCGCGCAAGGCGGAAATACATCGCTACATCATGAGCCTGCCGCATAAATACGACACGGCCGTCGGCGAACGTGGCGATACGCTATCGGGGGGGCAGCGTCAGCGGATCGCGATTGCGCGCGCTATCGTTCGCAATCCCTCGGTGCTGCTGCTCGACGAAGCAACATCGGCGCTGGACCAGACGACGGAAGCCGCCATAAACCAGACCCTGCTGAAGCTGTCGAAGGGCTGCACCATGATCTTCTCGACCCACCGCCTGACATCGGTGGTCGAAATGGACGAGATCATTGTGATCGCGGGCGGCAAGGCGATCGAACGCGGCTCACACGCGCAACTTCTCGCGGCCAACGGCGTGTACCGAAAGCTCTGGGACGATCAGAGCCATAAGCCGCACAAACCTGCCGAGCAGGTTGAAGATGGCGATGACGACGATGACGATGATGATTGAATGGTTTTCAACCCCGCGGATCAGGGATGCGCGGCTCGTTTGATCTCGATCGATTTTTGAATCGACCCGGATGCAAGCCGCTCGCGGATCGCGCCTAGTGAACCCTGCGTAAGTCGCGCGAGGAAACGGATCCAACGCCTCGCCCGCCACGACAGTCCCCCGTCAATGGAGAGCGCGCGAAGCTGATAGGCCTTGTCGAGCGATCGCGCGTCACAAGCCCTCTTGTCCGGATCGGCGTAGAACGCCGCGATCTTTTCGACGTCCATGCCATCGCTCGCCAGCCATTGCGGAATGTAAAGATTGCACAGGCGCTCGACGTCAGTGAAGACTTTCGTCGCCCCGGTCCCAGCGGCTGGACAGGAGGTGGCGAACGCGTCACCGACTAGCACGATCCCGGGTTGAAAATGATTTTCGGTGACGCAGAGATCAGCCGGTCGAATCTTCACCGCGCTGCTCACCTTGAATGCGCCCATCATTCCCTCAAGTCCGGGCATCATGGCGAGCATGGTCTGTTCGGGAGCCTGCCGAAACTCGGAAAGCCAGGGGTCGGTCATCTCACGATAGACCATTAAGTTGACGCGCATCGCGGCTTCGATCGGAAAAGCCGTGAGGTAAGCCATGCGTGAACTCGATCGCGCCGGCCAGTACGTCAAAGCCGGAAAGCTGAAGCTGCTCCGGCCGACCGGCTCGATGTTGTAGGCCAGCGTGATCGAATGGCATGGACTGATCACGTGACGCTTCATGCCGATTGTGCGGCGAAGGCCGACGTTGAGACCGGTGGCGAGCACGATCAGCCGCGCCGAGATTTCCTGGCCATTGGTCAATACGAGCTTCTGCCGCTCCGGGCTGTTGGAGATCGCGGAGACCTTGGCGAAGATACTGCCGATATCGGATGGAATTTGTGCGCGCAACGAGCTGACGAGCGTCTCGTACAATAGCCCGTGCTGGTCGCTCACTCGCCTCGCCACGAGGTATCCGAAGCGCGCTTCCCAGACTTCGCCGTCGAGCCTGGCCGCATTCAATGTCGCCTCGGCAAGCCCAGTCTTGCGCAGCAGCTCGAGTTGCTCCCCGCTCAATTTCTCGCAGCGCAGCTCGGATGGATAGACCGGGTGCGGATCGATCAGTACAGCCGCGATGCCCGCGCGTCCAAGCATCGCCGCGGCAGACGAGCCCGCTAGTCCGCCTCCGATGATGGCCACGTCGGTATACCGCATGCATGCCCTCTGCGCCGAACGCCTATCAGTGCGCCCGAAAACACAAACAAACGTTGAAGGCGATCAATGAAACCGGGGCTCGCACGCCGGTTTAACCGGACAGCAATGTCGGTCGAACAAGATCGCATTACGCGCGTCACCGCTCGAATGATTGGTCCGATGATATCGGTAAGGATTGATTCACCTACTGCAGATATCGGCCCGCAGTGGGACGATCTCGTCCGGCGTGCCTCCTCAAACGTGTTCATGAATCCAGCGGCGCTGTTGGTCGCCAGCGAGACCAGCTTCGCGAACATCAGGATGTTACTGGCCTGGGAGAAGGACGCGGGCGCGCCGAGACTCGCTGGCTTATGGGCGGTACAGATGCGCCGGCCCGCGCCGTTCTGGCCCATCGTGATCGAGCCGTTGCCCTACAATTACGCCTTCCTGTCCAACCCCGTGGTCGATCCGGATTATGTGGATGAGGTGATCCCGGCTTTCTTCAGCGCAATTGAACAGAGCCCATCGCTGTCTCGGATCGTAAGCCTGCATTCGTTCGATGCGGAGTGTCCGAGCTATCCGGCGATGGTGAGGGATTTGAGAATGCGCGGTGTCAAACCGCTGGTGCTTGCCGAAACGATGCGTCCGTTCGTGACAAGGGATTTCGGCCTGAAGCGATCGGGTTCGACCCGCAAAAAGCTGCGGCAGGACTGGAACAGATTGACCGCGACCGGTGCTGTCGAGGTGATCAACGACAGGAGTGTTGGTGGCGCGAAACAGGCGTTCGAGACATTTCTCGCGCTCGAACAGGCGAGCTGGAAAGGCGAGGAGGGCACTGCGCTGCTGTCGGACCCGCGGGATTGCGCATTCGCCCGACGACTCCTGCAAAGCCTCGCTGAGCAGGGGAATGCGTCGGTGGCGCTGCTGCGCGTGAATGGCGAAGCCATCGCGGCGCAGGTACTGATGTATTGCGGCACGACCGCCTATAC
>JAICIT010000227.1 GCA_025960445.1 Bradyrhizobium sp.
CTGATCTTTATCGATTACGCGCATAAGCCGGACGCGCTCGCGAAAGCGCTGCAGGCATTGAGGCCGTACACCAGGCGCAGGCTCGTCGTCGTGTTTGGCGCGGGCGGTGACCGCGACGCCGGCAAACGTCCGCTGATGGGCGCGATTGCCGCCGAAAACGCCGACAGCATTATTATCACCGACGATAATCCGCGAAGCGAAAATCCGGCAAGCATCCGTGCGGCAATCCTGAAGTCCGCAAATGGCGCGCAGGAGATTGCCGACCGTGCCGAGGCGATCCGCAACGCGGTCGGCTCGCTCCAGGAGGGCGATGTGCTGTTGATTGCCGGCAAAGGTCACGAGACCGGGCAAATCATCGGAGACCGTACCCTGCCGTTCAGCGATCACGACGCTGTTGCCGCAGCGCTGGCGCCGAGGGTCGCATGAGCGCGCCGCCGCTGTGGACGATTGCAGAAGTCGCCCGGGCGTTAGACCTGCCCGGAACATTTCCTGAGACAAGCATCGACTTCGTCACGCAGGACAGTCGGCTGGTAAAGCCGGGAAGCCTGTTCGTCGCATTGAGCGGAAAACCGAGCGGAGGCTTTGTTTCGAGTTTCGCCAGCGAGCGCGACGGATGGGAGTTTGCGGCCAACGCAGAGACGGCTGGCGCGGTTGCGATGATTGTCCCGCACCGCATCGAAGGCGTAAGCGTGCCTCAGCTTGTGGTAAAGGACACGCTGCTGGATGGGCTGTGGGCATTGGCGCGAACGGCGCGGGCCCGATTCAAAAATCCGGTGATAGGACTGACCGGCAGCGCCGGCAAAACCAGCACCAAGGAATTCATCGCCGCCTATCCGAACGCGTACGCCAGCCCGAGCAGCTTCAACAATTTCTGGGGCGTGCCGCTGACGCTGTGCAACGCTGACCCCCAGGCAACGCTGTGGGTGGTTGAAATGGGCATGAACCAGGCCGGCGAGATTTTGCGATTGAGCAAGCTGGCCCAACCAACCATCGCGATGGTCGTGAATGTAGAGCCGGTGCATCTCGAAAAGCTCGGCAGCCTCGAAGCCATCAGGCAGGAAAAAATAAGCATCACGCGCGGCTTGCCCGAAGATGGCGTGCTTGTGTTGCCGGCGGGAATCGATGCGCCGGAATGGGTCGGCAGAGTTCTTCGGTTTGGGGTCGACGCCGAGGTGAAGGAGTTGAGCCATACGGCTCGTGGCGAGAGCTGGCACGTGTCGGCCGAAATATGCGGCAACCAGCTTGAGTTTACGCTCACGCCCGGTGCGCCGCACCGCCTGCAGAATGCATTGGCGGCGCTGGCCTCCGTGCACGCCGCCGGCCTCGATGCAAGGAGACTGGCAGAAAAGCTCGGCGATGTCGGGATCATGAGCGGGCGCGGCGTGGAGCAAGCAGCGGGCGGAGCGATCCTGATTGACGACAGCTTCAATGGCAATCCGGCGAGCATGGTGGCGGCACTGGAGAGCTTGAAAGCGCGCTCGATGAACAATGGCCGCCGTATCGCGATTTTGGGCGACATGCTCGAGCTTGGGGTTGATGCGCCGGCCTATCACGAAGCGTTGGCCGAACATCTGCCCGGAATTGATGGCGTCTACTGCGTCGGTCCGTTGATGCGCCATTTGTACGACCTGTTACCGGTCGGCAAAGGTCTCGGTTGGCATGAAAATCCAGCGACGCTCGAACCCCGGGAGATCGCCGCGTTGCTGAAAAGCGGCGATGTCGTGGTGGTGAAGGGCAGCAAGAAAATGTTCTGGGTGAACAGGTTCGTGCCGAGGCTTGTGGCCGCTTTGCAAGCAAAGGCCTAACACAAGTTGAAGTCATTGCCCGCTGGTTGGTCTTCCCATGAGAAAGCGGGGCGAGTATTCCGGTACACTGGACGCGCTGGCAGTTCCGCGATTCGCGCCGGCGATGCCAGTGTGCCAAAGGATCGTTCCGCTCGAACATGAAATGCGAATACGAAATTGACGGCGAATGCCCTGCCAAGCGCTTTGCCGTCAAAACCGCACTCGACGCCGCCGCGGCATAGGGCGAATGGATGTTTTACTGGCTGATTGATCTTTCCAACACGATTCCCGGCATGAGCGTGTTCCGGACGTTTCTGAACGTGTTTCGTTACATCACTTTTCGCACCGGCGGGGCGATGGTGACGGGAGCATTGTTCGTCTTCCTATTCGGTCCGTGGATCATCGACCATTTGCGGCTTCGCCAAGGCAAGGGCCAGCCGATCCGTTCCGACGGTCCGCAGTCGCACCTCGTCACCAAGATAGGCACGCCTACCATGGGCGGGCTGATGATCCTGTCCGGCCTGGTCGTGTCGACTCTGCTGTGGGCCAATCCGCTCAATCCGTATGTCTGGATCGTGCTCGCGGTAACCTTGGGCTTCGGCTTCGTCGGCTTCTACGACGACTACCTGAAGGTGACAAAACAGAGCCATAGCGGTTTCGCCGGGCGGGTCCGCCTTGCAATGGAAGCGGTGATAGCGCTCGCCGCCTGTTATGCGCTGGTGCGGCTCGGACGCGACCCGTTCTCCACTTCGCTGGTGATTCCATTCTTCAAAGACATCGCGCTGAACTTTGGCTGGTTCTTCATGGTGTTCGGCGCGTTTATCATTGTCGGCGCCGGCAACGCGGTCAATCTCACCGATGGTCTCGACGGCCTCGCAATCGTGCCGGTCATGATCGCGGCCGCGAGCTTCGGCCTGATCTCGTATCTCGCCGGCAACGCGGTGTTCTCGGATTACCTGCAGATCAATTATGTTGCCGGAACCGGCGAACTAGCGGTGCTGTGTGGCGCGGTGCTCGGCGCCGGACTCGGATTCCTCTGGTTCAATGCGCCACCGGCCTCCATTTTCATGGGCGATACGGGTTCGCTTGCGCTCGGCGGGATGCTCGGCTCGGTCGCGGTCGCAGTCAAACACGAGATCGTCCTGGCCGTGATCGGCGGGTTGTTCGTTCTGGAAGCGGTTTCGGTGATCGTGCAGGTGGTTTCGTTCAAGCTTACCGGCAAACGCGTGTTCCGTATGGCGCCCATCCATCATCATTTCGAGCAACTGGGCTGGACCGAACCGCAGATCGTGATCCGGTTCTGGATCATCTCGGTGATGCTGGCCTTGGCCGGTCTCTCGACGCTGAAATTGCGGTGAGCGTGTTGCGCCGGGACCGCTGTTCGCTGCCGGGAATAACGGATTTCAGGTCATGATCCCCGTCACTTGCTTTGCGGGAAAGACAGTTGCCGTGTTCGGCCTCGGCGGCTCCGGGCTGGCAAGCTGTCACGCGCTCAAGGCAGGCGGGGCCGAAGTGATCGCCAGCGACGACGGGATCGACAGGCTCGCTGAAGCTGCTCGCGCCGGGTTTGTTACCGCGGATTTGCGAACCGTGTCCTGGTCCAATTTCGCCGCTTTGGTGCTGACGCCCGGCGCGCCACTCACTCACCCCGCGCCGCACTGGACCGTGCTGGCGGCGCAACAAGCCGGCGTCGAGGTGATCGGCGACATCGAATTGTTTTGCCGCGAACGACGCCGTCATGCCCCGAATGCGCCCTTCGTCGCCATCACCGGTACCAACGGCAAATCGACGACGACCGCGCTGATTGCGCACCTGATGCGCGTCGCTGGCTATGACACCCAGATGGGCGGCAATATCGGCACCGCGATCTTGTCGCTGGAGCCGCCCCTCGACGGGCGGGTGCACGTCATCGAGATGTCGTCCTATCAGATTGATCTTGCGCCATCGCTTGATCCATCGGTCGGCATCCTGCTCAACATCAGCGAAGACCACATCGATCGCCACGGCACGCTTGAGCATTACGCCGAAGTGAAAGAGCGCCTTGTCGCCGGCGTCCAGAAACAGGGCACCGCGATCGTCAGTGTCGATGATGACTGGAGCCGCAACACAGCCGACCGGATTGCGCAGGCTGGCCAGCGCGTAGTGCGCGTTTCAGTCAAAAGCGCGCTCGCAGACGGCATCTATGTCGAGCGCGAGACCATTTGGCGTGCCGCGGGGGGCGCCCGCAACGAGATTGCGCATATTGGCGGCATCGGTTCGCTGCGTGGTCTTCACAATGCCCAGAATGCGGCCTGCGCTTCCGCCTGCGCGCTGGCGCTTGGGCTTTCAACCGAAACACTCCAGAACGGTCTGCGGAGCTTTCCTGGTCTGGCGCATCGCATGGAACAGGTCGGCCGTCGCAATGACGTGCTGTTTGTGAACGACTCGAAGGGCACCAATGCGGACGCGGCGGCGCACGCGCTGTCCTCGTTCGCCGACATTTTCTGGATCGCGGGTGGCAAGCCGAAGCTTGGCGGCATCACAAGCCTGGCGGAATACTTTCCGCGCATCCGCAAAGCCTATCTGATCGGGGAAGCCGCCGAAGAGTTTGCGCTCACGCTCGATGGTTCGGTGCCGCACGAGATATCGAAAACACTCGAGGTCGCGGTCGCCAATGCGGCGCGCGATGCGGAAGCATCACGGCTTTCCGATGCGGTGGTGCTGCTGTCGCCCGCCTGTGCCTCGTTTGACCAGTACCGTAACTTTGAAATCCGGGGCGAGCGATTCCGCGAGCTCGTCAACGCGCTGCCCGGAATCATGCAGGTGGTGTGAGCAGTACCGCCTGAGCCTGCCAGGGACGACCTGCAAAAAGATTACCGGCCCCATTAACACTTCGGAAATCATCATGGGCGAGCAATGGGCAAACCCTTGCCCATTTGGGACGCCCGTATGCTCTCCCGTGAACAACGCAACCCGCTAAGCGAATGGTGGTGGACCGTGGACCGCCTGCAGCTTGGGGCGATCTTTTCGCTGATCCTGGGCGGCATCATTCTGTCGCTCGCGGCGAGCCCGCCTGTGGCGACCCGGATCGGGCTTGATCCCTTCCATTTTTTCAACCGCCACGTCCTGTTTCTTTTGCCTTCCTTCATCGTGCTGATCGGCGTGTCGTTTTTGTCGCCCCGCCAGATCCGGCGCACCGCGCTGATTGTTTTCGCGGTCAGTATCGCGCTGATCGTCGCGACGCTGCTGGTCGGCCCGGAGGTCAAGGGCTCGCGACGGTGGATCACGTTGATCGGCGTCAACATCCAGGCTTCCGAATCCGCCAAGCCTGCCTTCGTGGTGCTCGCGGCCTGGCTGTTTGCGGAATCGGCGAGGCGGCCTGAAATGCCGGCGACATCGATTGCGCTGGTACTGCTGCTGACTCTGGTGTCGCTGCTGGTGATGGAGCCCGACTTCGGGCAGACCATGCTGATCCTGATGGTCTGGGGCGCGCTGTTCTTCATCGCGGGAATGCGGATGTTCTGGGTGTTGGGCCTTGCGGGAGCGGCGAGCGCCGGCCTGTTCGGAGCCTATCTTCTGGTGCCGCACGTCGCCGGCCGC